>NZ_JBGOOD010000020.1:0-73897 GCF_041439475.1 Vibrio sp. 1S139 | reverse complement strand
GCTATCTTGGTGTTGAAATAGAAGATGCATTAAAGATCTCTGAGAATACCGACTCTTGAACTAGGTCAGCATTTGCTATTGGCAATGGCTGAATTAGAACCTCTTCACTTAAAGTTATTTATTTACATTAACTTATTTGTTTTTAGGTGTATGGCGATGCCGTTTTTCTTCATTCTGTCATGCCGTATCTATTCCTTGAATGTACACGGTCAGTTATACTGCTGTTATTGTACGTAAGGAGGTTCAAATGACAGCAGTAGACCGCATTTATCAAAAGATAAAGCGTTCAAGACGTTATGTATTTGAACGCAAAGACTTTGATGGATTTGCAAGCTATGACCAAATCGGTCGGGCCCTGAGGCAGCTTGTGCAGCAAGGTGAGTTAATGAAGCTTGGCTATGGCTTGTATACCAAAGCAAGAATCAATAGCCTCACTGGCAAGCCCATGCCCACCAATCCAGGTGGCACCGATGCCCTTATGCGAGAAATTCTTAAAATGAAAGGCGTTGATTTTGAGATGGATAGTCTATCGCTACAAAGTCTTTCAGGCACGAGTACCCAAATTCCATCTTCTATTCAGTATTCATGGGACCCAAAACAGTTTAATCGCAAACTGGTGGTCGGTAGCCGTGTGCTGAACTTACCTAGTTAGTATGAACACACTAAAACAACAATTTCTTGAGGTTTCCGATGCGCTTGAGCTTGGAAATCCAGCCATCATTGAAAAAGATTACTGGGTCGTTGCCTTACTAGCCGAACTAGCGAAAGTTTGTCCTGAGCATCATCAAATGGTCTTTTCTGGCGGCACGGCGTTGGCGAAATCAAACGTTAAAATTCTAAGAATGTCGGAAGATGTGGATATAAAACTCATCCCCAACCCAACATTTGATGAATTGAGTCGAGCAAAAAAGAAAGCCGCGAGAAAGGCATGTGTTAACGAGATTGAACAGGCGGTCACCCAGTCAGAGCTATTTACCGTTGAAACGCGCTCTGTGCGAGATGAGTACCGCTACGTCGAGTTTGAACTTAAATACCCGCAGCAGTTTAGTCAAGCGCCCTGCCTTCGCCCCATCATCAAGTTAGAGTTAATCGAAACCATTCCATTACTGGATGTAGAGTCGCGCAGCATTCAATCTCTGGTTGCAGAGTTGCACCAACAACCACAAGAAGTGAGTGCATTTGATTGCGTCTCTATCCATGCCACATTGGTTGAAAAAATCATTTCGATGCTGCGCCGTACAATGTCGGTAAAACGCAATACGGAGCGAAGCGATGATGTTGCTTTAGTTCGCCATATCTACGATGTGCACTGCATAACAAAGCTCTCAATGCCAGAAATCGACTCGATTGACGGTCTATTCAAAGCGATATTGGCAGAAGATATTACGCGCTTTGGCAATCAACATGCAGAGTTTGTTGCCAACCCCAAACAAGAGCTACAACTTGGCCTTAAAGAGCTTGAGGAAAATGCAATATTCCGCCAACGCTTTCAGGACTTCGTCACGCCAATGGTGTTTAACACCGAATCCCATGATTTTGATACCTGCTTTGCCTCATTTAAACGCATTGCAGCATCGCTAATTGAAAAAATTTAACGCTATTCGAGATAACTTAATGCCAAACTCTACTATCAACCAAGATGAAATCAACAAAGCCGTCTGGTCGGCGTGTGATACGTTCCGTGGCACCGTAGACCCATCCATCTACAAAGACTTCATCTTGACCATGCTGTTCTTAAAATACATCTCAGATGTACGCCAAGACAAAGTAGAAGAACTTACTACCCAGTTCGCTGGTAACACCGATATGGTTGAAGCGATGCTGGCGAGCCAATCATTCAAAATTCCAGCAGGTTCAACTTTCTGGGACTTGTACGAGGCCCGTTTTGAAGCAGGTAATGGCTCTCGTATTGACCAAGCGCTGCACGCGATTGAAGAAGCCAACGGCACCAAGCTAAAAGGCGTGTTCCAAGACATCAGCTTTAACACCGATAAACTGGGTGATGAAAAGCAAAAGAACGACATCCTACGCCACCTATTGGAAGACTTTGGTAAGCCAACGCTAAACCTACGCCCTAGCCGTGTGGGTTCGCTGGATGTGATTGGTAATGCTTACGAATACCTGATCAAACACTTTGCTGCTGGTAGCGGTAAATCGGCAGGTGAATTCTATACCCCACCAGAGGTGTCGGATCTGCTTTCTATCATCCTAGAGCCACAACAAGGTGACAGCATTTGTGACCCAGCCTGTGGTTCAGGCTCACTATTGATGAAGTGTGGTAAGCAAGTTCAAAAGAACTTTGGCGGATCTAAGCAGTATGCTCTGTTTGGTCAAGAAGCGATTGGCTCTACATGGTCACTGGCGAAAATGAACATGTTCCTGCATGGCGAAGACAACCACCGCATTGAATGGGGCGACACCATTCGTAACCCTAAGCTACAAGACAGCAATGGTGGCTTACTGCACTTTGACGTAGTAACCGCAAACCCGCCATTCTCGTTAGATAAATGGGGTCATGAAGATGCAGAAAGCGATCACTTTGGTCGTTTCCGTCGTGGTGTGCCACCAAAAACCAAAGGCGACTATGCGTTCATCTCACACATGATCGAGACTTTAAAACCTGAAACTGGTCGTATGGGTGTGGTTGTGCCTCACGGCGTGCTATTCCGTGCATCAAGTGAGGGCAAAATCCGCCAACAATTGATTGAAGAAAACTTGCTAGATGCAGTGATCGGTTTACCTGAAAAGTTGTTCTTTGGTACGGGCATTCCAGCGGCAATCTTGATCTTCAAGAAGAAGAAAGACACCAACGATGTGATGTTCATTGATGCTTCGCGTGAGTTTAAGTCTGGCAAAAACCAAAACGTACTGACACAAGAGAACATCGACAAGATCGTGAAGACTTACCGCAGCGGCGACAACGTGGATAAGTACGCGTATGTGGCAACCCTTGATGAGATCCGTGAGAACGACTACAACCTGAATATCCCTCGTTACGTGGATACCTTTGAAGAAGAAGCAGAAATCGATTTGATGGCTGTGCGTAGTGAGCGTTTGGCGCTGCAAACCGAGCTGGCCGACCTAGAAGCGGAAATGGCGGGCTACCTAGAGGAGTTAGGTTATGGTGCCTAATGGTTGGGAGCAAATTCGCTTAAACGATGTGACAGAATTCATTACGAGTGGCTCTCGTGATTGGGCAAAGTTTTACTCAGATTGTGGAAGTAAATTTGTTCGAATGACAAATTTATCTAGGGACAGTATTTATTTAAAACTAGATGACATGAAATATGTTGATGTCAGCAGCAAATCTGCCGATGGGAAAAGAACATCATTAAGTGCAGGTGATGTTCTTATGTCAATTACTGCCGAATTAGGAAAAATTGGCTGGATACCAGAAAATTTTGGTGAAGCTTATATCAACCAGCATACAGCCCTAATCCGCTTGAATGATAAGCGAGCTAATTCGCAATATATTGCCTATTTACTGTCATCTAAAGCAATGAATCATCGTATTAACAAACTGAATGATTCAGGTGCCAAGGCTGGTTTAAACTTGCCTACGATTCGTTCAATTTATATTAATCTCCCACCACTCCCAGAACAACGCAAAATCGCCCAAATCCTTTCTACATGGGATAAGGCAATTTCAACCACTGAAAAGCTGATTGATGCCAGCAAGCAGCAGAAAAAAGCCTTAATGCAGCAGTTGTTGACGGGTAAAAAGCGGTTGGTTGACCCGAAAACGGGTAAAGCATTTGAGGGAAAGTGGGTGCAAGGTAAGCTCGAAGACATAGCAGTTATAGATAGCGGCTTTGCATTTAAAAGCACATCATTTGTTCAAGATGATGAAAACTCGGTTCCAATCATCAGAATGAGTGATTTTAAATCTGGAGGACTCGATGTTAAAGAGGCAGCACGAGTCTCAATAGAAACTGTGAATGGACTAGATAAATTTAGATTACATGTTTCAGACTTTGTTTTTGGAATGTCAGGAAGTTTATCCAATTATGGTTGGGTGAAAGACCAAGACATTCCTTGCTATTTGAATCAACGAGTGGGTCGCATTCGAAGTAAAGCAATGGCGATACAAAATTTCGTCACTTACCTTTATCTTTCTGAGAAAGTACAACAAAATATTTTGGATAAAGCTGCTGGAGCTGCTCAACTTAATATAAGTGTGACAGATTTAAGAGTCATGGCTATTTCGTATCCGTCAGTTGAAGAACAACAAAAAATTGCTTCTGTACTCACTAGTGCCGATAAAGAAATCGAGTTGCTAAATGCCAAGCTTGCGCATTTGAAGCAAGAGAAAAAGGCGTTGATGCAGCAGTTGTTGACTGGTAAGCGTCGCGTGCAAGTTGCGGAAACCGAAGTCGCTTAATCCACTCTCTAAACCTAGGTAATACACAATGTTAGTTTTCAACTGTACTAAAGCCGCTGCTAATTTTTTATCGCCACATAAATCTCAAGACTCGACCCCATTGCTTCAAGCTGTTCCTGAGTTTGATATTGAACATATAGGCTCATCTGAACAACCAATCTCACAATGGTTAGTTCAACATACAAAAGAATTAGACCAAGACATCTTGTATGTTTGTCATGTGCAACACCGCTTCACTATGGTCTTTACAGAGATCGAACAAGGCAACTGGTTGAGCTTTATGCAATGTTTCTGGGAGCGTCTTGTCAATCATCTTTCTTGGTTAGTTGATGAGATGCCATTTGACGTTAAGAGTACACCACAAGATTGGGTGGATAATATGCGAATTGTCCACAGTCCTCGCGGAGAGCGCGCTATTTTTTGTCAACGGTATAGTGCCAGTGTCAATGCCAGTGTTGGTCGATTTCGTTCTCACTTTGAAACTGCATTGTATGAGATAGGCTGTTTACCAGACAATGAAGAGGCCGCGGGGTTTGAATTTGATGAGAACGCTCGTATTCACTTTTCTGGTCGCAGAAATGGTATGTTCTATCCTGCGCATGAGCTGTTTTGCGAGTGTTTAGAAACTTATATGGGTGTAACCGAGAATGAACTGGCAACATTCAAATCATTATCTTTAGACTACTTTGAGAAAATATTACACGACATGATAAGTGGTCCAAATATTGATCCTGAAGATTCGCTCAAAGTATTGCATTCCCTTATAAATAATGCAGAAGTCAAAAGGTAATCAGCATTAAACAATGCGTAAAGATACAATAAAAAAATAGGACGACAATGTCAGGCAACTTACCCAACTTCCGTGAAGAGCAAAGTGCAAAAATCCCTGCACTAACTTTGCTTACTAACCTTGGCTACCAATTCATTCCACCGAGTGAATGCATGGTGATGCGTGGTAACAAAACCACGGTGATTTTGCCGCAGGTGTTACGCAAGGTTCTGAGCTTTAAAACCTATTCATTTATGGGGAAAGATCGCCATTTATCGCAAGCTGCGATTGATAAAATCGTGCAAGAGCTGGCTAACCCTGCGATGAATGAAGGGCTAAAAGCGGCCAATGAAAAGCTCTATAACGCGTTAACCTACGGCATTAGTGTCACTGAGTTTGTCGAGGGTAAAAAAGCCAACCCAACCATTCAAATTATTGATTGGGACACGCCTGAAAACAACCAGTTCCATTTCACTGAAGAGGTGGACGTAGACAATACTCAAGGAACAACTTACTACACACCCGATATTGTATGTTTTGTTAATGGTTTGCCGTGGGTAGTGATTGAAGCAAAACGTCCTAATTCGTCAAAGACAGGGAAGCCGACGATTGATGAAGGTATCTCTCAAACGATTCGAAATCAGAAGCAAGAGTATATTCCAACCCTGTTTGCTTACAATCAGTTGGTGATGTCCGTCAATGGGCATGATGGACGCTACGCTACATGCGGTACACCGAGTAAGTTTTGGGCGAAATGGAAAGAAGAAGAAATTAGTGAAAGTACCTTTGAACGCCTCAAAAACACTCCGTTGAATAACGTGCAACTGAATGCGATTTTCAGCCATCGCACGCCAGCAATCAAAGACGAATATCTATCACTGATTGCAGGCGGTGACTTGGTGGTGACCGATCAAGATCGCTTATTGGTATCCTTGCTACGCCATGACCGCTTACTAGAGCTAACCCGTTTATTCACATTGTTTGATAAAAAAGCAGGCAAGATTGTTGCGCGTTATCAGCAGGTGTTTGGCATTAAAGCCTTAGTGGAGCGCATCACCTCTTTTGATGACAAAGGCGCACGTAATGGCGGTGTGATCTGGCATACCACAGGTTCGGGCAAATCATTCACTATGGTGTTTTTGTCAAAAGCACTGATTTGGCTAAAAGAGTTAGCGAAATGCCGCGTTGTGGTGGTGACTGACCGTGTGGATTTAGAAGATCAGCTTGCTCGCACTTTTGCCTCTGGCGGCGCGCTGTCAGATAAAGACAAAAAAGAGGCAATGGCAACCACAGGTAAACGCCTTGCTGAGCAAATCGGTAAAGGCAATGAGCGCATCATCTTCTCGATCATCAACAAGTTTGGTACGGCGATTAACCTACCTGAATGCTACAACGATAGCCCAGACATTATCGTATTAGTGGATGAGGGCCACCGTAGCCAAAACGGTGAGAATAACATCCGTATGCAGCAAGCTTTGCCAAAAGCCGCTTATATCGGTTTCACAGGTACACCTCTGCTGCAAGACGATAAAACCGAGAACAAATTCGGTAAGATCATTCACTCTTACACCATGCAGCAAGCCGTCGAAGATGGCACCGTTACGCCGCTGTTGTACGAAGAGCGTATTCCTGATCTGAGCACCAACGATAAAGCCATTGATGCATGGTTTAACCGTATTACCGATACCCTATCGGAAAAGCAACGTGCAGACTTAAAACGCAAGTTCGCGCAAAAAGGTCAGATCTACCAAACCGAAGGGCGCTTAGAGCTAATTGCGCACGACATTTCTGATCACTTTCAAAACTTTAAGCAGCAAGGTTTGAAAGGACAACTGGCGTGTGATTCTAAAGCCTCTGCAATCCGCTATAAGAAGCTGCTAGATCAAATAGGTAAAGTCACTTCTGTGGTTGCGATGTCGCCACCTGATACCCGTGAGGGACACGATAGCGTCGATAGTGAAAGCACCGATTTCGTACAAAATTGGTGGAAAGCCAATGTCATCGATCAAGGCTGGTCAGATGAAAAAGCCTATACCAAACACATCATTGCAGAATTTGAAAAGGATGAAGGTCCCGACATTATGATCGTGATCGATAAGCTGTTAACGGGCTTTGATGAGTCTAAAAACACGGTGCTCTATATCGACAAGCCATTAAAGCAGCACAACCTTATTCAAGCCATTGCGCGAGTTAACCGCTTACATGCGAAAAAGCAATTTGGTTATTTGATTGATTACCGTGGCATCTTACGTGAATTGGATACCACTATTGAGAAATACCAAGATTTAGCTGAGCGTACCCAAGGTGGCTTTGATATCGATGATCTCAAAGGTTTATATAACCGCATGGATACCGAATACAAGAAGTTACCAGGTTTGTATGATGACCTGTGGGCAATTTTTTCTGGAGTGAAGAACAAGCAAGATGGCCAAGCACTGCGTCAGGTATTAGCACCAAAAATTGAAAATATTGATGGTCAGCTAACTGATACCAACTTAAAGCTACGTAATGATTTTTATGATGCGTTGACCGCGTTTGCTAACTGCCTAAAAGTAGCACTTCAATCAGCGACGTACTTTGAAGATAAGAGCTTCGACAATAAGCGAGATCTATACAAGAGCACGCTGAAATCCATGAGCCAACTGCGCCAACAAGTACGTGCTGATGCAGAGGAAACCGTGGATTACGATGAGTATTCGGAAAATATTCGCGCCATGTTAGACAAGCACATTGCAGGCGTTTCGATTGAAGAGCCAGAAGGCGCTTATCTGGTTGGCAACATGGGTAAAGATGCCAAACCAGAGCAAATGACCGATGATGAAGCCAAAAACAAAAAGGATGTCATCACAGGCCGTGTGACCAAGATGATTGAGCAAGATTTGGCGGATGATCCGTATGCCCAAGAGTATTTCTCAAACTTGTTAAAGCAAGCTATCGAGAAAACCAAGGAGATGTTTGATAGCCCTGTTAAACAATATCTTCTGTTTGCGGACTTCGAACAGCAAGTCAAAGACCGTGATGTAGCAGGATTACCAACGGATCGCTTTGCAGAGCTTGATCCTAAAATCAAACGCCATGTTCAAGCCTACTTTTGTCTGTTCTTGAAAGTGTTGGGAGATCCGTTACCTCTAACCGAAGAGCAGTGCTTTCAGTATGCGTTAGACATTGATGGCATTGTGCGTAAAGCGGTTGCCGAGTTTTCAATTAACCCATCGGAGATTGAAAACCAGATCCGTTTAGGGCTGCTGCCACTGCTGTTCGCGGATGTGGGTATCGACAAAGCGCAAGCCATTATTACAGATGTCATTCAAATCACCCGTCTTGGCCTGTCTGGTAACAATACGTCAGGTCACTAAGTATGACTTCTGTTAACCATAAAGAAGGCAATATCGAGGAATACAGCTTCATCTACGGTGATGAAGCGGTTACCTATGAAGTGATCCGCAAGGTATTTGCTGAAGGCAAGAAAAAGAAAATCACCATCCGAGTGCATCCAGATTGTCGAGTGGCTGTCACAGCGCCTCAAGACGCTGAGAAATCGGCAATACACGAAGCGGTTATGCAACGCGCTCAATGGATTTGGAATGCACTGGTAGAGTTCCGAACTCATTTAGAATACGTTCAAACCAAGCACTACGTGAGCGGTGAGATGCAATTCTATCTAGGCCGTCGCTATGTATTAAAGGTGGTTGAAGACAGAGATGCCATTTCCAGCGTGAAGATGGAACGAGGCAAGTTGTTAGTCACGCTCAACCGCTTTAATGAAGATAAGGCAAAGCTCGTCAAATCACTGGTGTCTGGTTGGTATGGCGTTCGCGCAGAGCGCATATTTCATGAACGCTTAGCTGAGCTTTTACCGCAGGCAACGTGGGTAGAGGGCATCCCATCATTTCGTATTATGCCAATGCAAAAACAATGGGGAAGCTGTTCAGCCAAAGGCACATTGATGCTCAACCCTCATCTGATTAAAGCGCCTAAAGAGTGCATTGATTACGTGATCTTACATGAGCTTTGCCACATCGCGGAATACAACCATAGTGAACGCTTCTGGCGCTTATTAACCAGCGTGATGACGAACTGGAAAGAAGTGAAGAGCCGTTTAGATGGGATGGCGGAGTTGTACTTGAATGAATAAGGATGACTGAATGAGATGTCCTACTTGTGAAAAACAAATTGGCTGGGATTGGCTCGAAGATGAGTGTATTGACCCCAATGAAGAATTTGAGTGCCCTCATTGTGGTGAAACTTTACGTTATGAGATTGATGAAGGCACATATCTTGGTGCCCAACATATAACGATTGAAGTTGTGGATGATTAAAAGTGCGCCTACTAACTATTCTGAGTATTAAGCAACCTACAAAGTGAATAGCTATTCATCTTCATAAGTGGCTTCTGTATTGGTTCGAGTAAAAAACTTCAGGGAATGGGTGCTTTACTCTAAGTAAAATTTGTCCAAAAACGAGTTGAACTAAGCCGCTCTTCGACTATGACGACTACCAGCGAACTCTGTTTAAAGTCCGTTAATTTTAGCAAACCTTCATAATCACTGGTTCGAATCACTGGCGCGAATCACTGAGTTGATTTTTCATATACGCCAGAAACGAAAAATGTCGCATCCATGCGACATTTCTCTTTTGGCGGCCAAACCAGTTTTGCTATATCCATTCTAGATTTCAATCCATTAGGAGATTATTCAGAATGTAATTATAAGACGCTGTTAATGTTGATTAGTTCCCTTTATGCGGCATTTTTTTTCGATTTATCTTCTAAGTCGAATGACGCAGCGATTAATTTCTTGGTGTAGTTGTTTTTCGGCGCATTGAAAATCTCTTCTGCAGACCCTTCTTCCATTACTTCGCCCTTCTGCATCACCAGTACGCGATCCGACAGTGCTTTCACTACCGAGAGATCGTGGCTGATGAACAGGAAGCCGATATTGTGCTTGGCTTGAATGTCTTTCAGCAGGTCAATCACGGTCAGTTGTACTGAGCGATCGAGTGCTGAAGTCGGTTCATCCAGCAAAATGAAAGAGGGCTCTAGAATCAGTGCGCGAGCAATCGCGATACGTTGTCTTTGCCCGCCAGAGAACTCATGTGGATAACGGTTTATTGAATTCGGCTCTAAGCGAACTTCAATCAATGCTTTGCGCGCTCTTTCTAAACGTTCTTGCTTGGATAGATGAGGTTGATGCACCGTTAAGCCTTCGGTGATGATTTCCCCAACTGTCATGCGTGGTGATAAAGAACCATAAGGATCTTGGAACACCATTTGGACATCTTTCTTGAGCTTGTGACGCTCTTTATCATTTAATAAGCTAACGTCTTGGCCTTTGTAAACAATACGTCCGGTACTCGGCAGCAAGCCGATTAATGCACGTCCAAGGGTTGATTTACCTGAACCAGATTCACCAACAATGCCTAGCGTTTCGCCTTGCTTAAGATTCAACGAAATGCCTTTTACGGCTTCGAAGTACTGGCTTTTACTCTTGATAAAGTGTGATTTCACCAAGAACTGAACTCGGATGTCGTCAGCACACAATAGTTCTGGGGCTGTCGCCTCAACAGGAACCTTAGCGCCTTTCGGAATCGAGTTAATGAGCATTCTTGTGTAATCATGTTTAGGACTATCGAACAAAGATTGAGTCATCCCTTCTTCTACGAGCTCACCTTTACACATCACTAGCACGCGGTCTGCAAAGTGTTTCACCACACCTAAGTCATGGGTGATGAACAAAATTGCCATTCCCATCTTGCCTTGGATCTCTTTGATAAGAGCAAGCACTTCAGCTTGAACCGTTACATCTAATGCAGTTGTAGGCTCGTCAGCAATCAGGATATCCGGTTCATTAATCAGCGCCATTGCGATCATGATGCGTTGCAGCTGACCACCCGAAAATTCGTGAGGGTACTTGGTGTACGACTTTTCTGGCATTGGCAAGTGCACAAGATTAAACAGCTCAATCACTCGCTGTTTGGCTTGAGACTTTGACACTTTACGATGCCACATAATAGCTTCTGCCACTTGAATGCCGACGCGCAGGTATGGGTTCAAAGATGTCATCGGCTCTTGAAAGATCATGCCGATTCTGTCGCCACGAATCGACTGCATTTCACGCTCTGATTTTTCGAGAACAGACTCGCCTTCAAACTCAATTTGAGACTGCGGATCAATAATGGCGTTGTCTGGAAGTAGACGCATCAGTGCGTTGGAAGAGACAGATTTACCAGAACCTGATTCACCAACAATGGCCAAGGTTTCGCTGGATTTAAGGGTAAAGTTAACCTTTTTCACCGCATCAACGATTCCATCGTTGGTTTTGAAGCTAACGGAGAGGTTATTGACTTTAAGAAGAGCCCGGTCCGACATGATATATCCTTATCAATTTAAGACATTAGGTGAAGATTGAACTTCTGACGTTGTTTTAAGTTGCCCAAAATGGTGATGAGCACGTTGAATTTGTTCTAGTTCGAGCATCCAATGCGAACTGCGCTGAGCGCTGCAAAAAGCGATCAGGTGATTGAGCAAACCTTCGCTCTGCTTTTCCAATAATCCAAAGGTACGTTGAATCAGCTCAGTGTTCTCCAGAGAGATAAATTGCATCAGAGCGTAAGATTGATTCAAGGTATCGAAGGCTTGTTGGTGCTGACCTAATCGGTTGAGTATCTCTGATTGAGCGACGCTCGCGTCTCTTAACCCGGCAAGCAAGCAGGCAAATTGGCAAGGCTTGATATCGCTTTGGTATGCTGCATCTTGGATGTGATGAGGAAGTGAGGTTAGAACATCACCATAAAGGCGTTGTGCTTCTGGCCAGTGACCTTGTTCCATTAACTGTTCAGCTTTTAGGTAGTGCATCCAGCATCGTTCAATTTCCATATCCACATCCTCAATTTATAATATCAGAAAATGTTAATGATATTTATTATCAATTGCAAATTAAAATCATTCACATGTTAAGTTGGTGAATTAAATGACGAGCTATTCCTAAAAATGGCTTAAATTGTGTGTTATTTGTTCAGTTGAACAGCTGTGTAGCGTAAGTCACTAAATTTGTAGGAAATTACATCTACACTGATTTTATCTACACCCAAGTAATGAAGGACTAAGGAGGCGGCGATGGCGATGCAAAGACTCAATACAGAACAGCTGTATCAGGTAGCGGATTTAGACAAGCTACCATGTAAGTCGACCAAAGAACTGGCTCCAATTGACGAAATCGTCGGGCAGGAACGGGCACAAAAAGCCGTTGAGTTCGCGATGTCAATCAAGGAAAAGGGTTACAACATTTATGCGATAGGGCGAAATGGTCTGGGTAAACGCACCATGATCTTGCGCTATCTGAACCGTCACCCTCAAGAAGTGCAGGAGCTTTTTGATTGGTGTTATATCGCGAACTTTGAAGATATTCGTACACCTAAGGTACTGAAATTGCCGCGTGGCGTTGGCAGCAGCTTAAAGCAAGATATTGAAAAATTGATGCGTAAACTGCTGAAAGGTATGCCTCTAGCGTTTGATAACGAGATGTACTTTAGCCGTGCTGACAGGCTTAAAAACCAATTAGCAGCTAAGCAACAAGCCGCGTTAGAAAGCATTAGCCAAGAAGCGAAAGACAAGGGCATTAACCTGACGATCACCACTCAGGGTGATTACCAGTTTGTGGCAATGAATGGCGATGATCTTCATACCGAAGAGAGCTTTGATCTGCTTTCGCCGGAAGAGCAAGATCAATTCGATAAAACCATTGATGGATTGGAAGTCGGTCTGCGAACCATTTCTCGTGAGTTGACGGAACTTGAAGAGACGTACACTGAGAAAATTCAAAAACTGAATGATGATACGGCGCGAGACGTGATCACGCACTTCATCAAGCAATTGAAGAAGGATTACAGCCAATATCCAGACATTAAAAAGTACCTAACGGCACTGCGTAAAGACATTGTCGACAACGCTGACATCTTCTTAGAAGAGAGCACTGAGCAAGCCGAAGTTGCAACCGCTTCTTTGGATAAGAAAATGCCGCGTCGCTACAAGGTTAACGTGATTGTGAGCCAAAAGGAGGAGACTCTGCCGATCGTGGTGGAAGAGAATCCAAATTATCACTCTCTGTTTGGCTATGTAGAAACGGCAACGTTCAAGGGCACTGTCTTTACAGACTTCTCATTGATTCGTGCAGGTAGCTTACACAGAGCTAACGGTGGCGTATTGCTGATGGATGCGGTGAAGGTACTTGAGCAGCCGTACGTTTGGGAAGGCTTGAAACGAGCGCTGCGTTCACGTCAATTGAGCTTCACTTCATTAGAGAAAGAGGTGACCTTAACGGGCGCGGTATCGCTTGATCCAGAGCCGATTCCATTGGACGTCAAGATCATCCTGTTTGGCGACTACCGAACTTACCAACTGCTGCAACACTACGATGCAGAGTTTGGTGAATTGTTCCGTGTGACGGCCGATTTTGAAGATGAGATGAAGCGTACTCCCGATTCTGAAATGCACTACGCGCGCTTTATTTCGAGTATCGTGCACGACAACAACATGCTGCATTGTGACCGTAAAGCGATCGCTCGCATCATTGAGCACAGCTCTCGTCAGGCGGGTGACCAAGGTAAATTGTCTCTGCACTCGGCACACATTGCTAATCTGCTTCGTGAGTCAAACTACGTGGCGAGAGGTTCAAAGTCGAACCTGATTCGAGCAACACACGTCGACCAAGCGTTATCTAACCAACAGATGCGTGTCGGACGACTGCAAGACAGTGTGATGGAGACGTTTACCAACGGCACAACACTGATCCATGTTGATGGTCAGGCGGTTGGGCAAGTGAATGCTCTGTCTGTATTAAGCACCACCGATCACATGTTCGGTGCGCCAAACCGAATTACTGCCACCACGGCTTACGGCGATGGTGAAGTGATTGATATCGAAAGAAACGTAGACTTAGGTGGCAGCATTCACTCAAAAGGCGTGATGATCTTGTCGGCTTACCTTTCTTCCGTATTTGGCAAGACAGCCAAAGTCCCGCTCACCACTAACATCACCTTCGAACAATCGTATGGTGGCGTCGATGGTGACAGTGCGAGTATGGCTGAGTTCTGTGCGGTGGTGTCAGCGTTTTCTAAGCAGCCAAACCGTCAAGACATCGCGATTACAGGCTCGATGAACCAGTTTGGTGAGTCTCAGCCTATTGGTGGTGTGAACGAGAAAATTGAAGGTTTCTTTGATGTGTGTGAAATCAAAGGGCGTTCAAACGAACAAGGGGTGATCATCCCGCGTTCAAATGTTCACAACCTGATGCTGCGTAGCGATATCGTGAAAGCGGTTGAAAAGGGCGAGTTTAATATCTGGGCGATTGACCATGTAACAGAGGCGATTGAGCTGTTCACAGGCAAAGCCGCTGGTGAAGCAAGTGATGAGGGTAGCTATCCAATTGATACTATCTTTGGTATCGCCCAAGCTAAATTGAACGCACTGCGCAAATAGTTTGAATATCTAGATAGCTAAACAAATAAACAAACAGCCAAAACGCAAAAGCCATCGATTCTAGAGTCGATGGCTTTTTTGTTGGTTGAGGTTTAGTTTGCCAGTGAACTAATTGTAGTTGGTCAGCTTGCTGTATTCGGTGAAAGTCGCGTGTTAAAAGGCGTTACCCATTTCGTAAGCAAAGCTTGGTGCCATCGAACTTCAGTTTTGCCAACAAGTGTTTGGCGTTAGCTCGGCCAATATCATCAAATTCGACACCGTATCGAGCGTAGTGTGTCGATTTCTGTAGATTGCAGACGATGCCTCGCAATGGCGGAATCAGTGGTCCGTTGTAGTTCTCAGGGGTTATCTCAATAGACACGCGATCGGCAATCTGAATCGCACGAGAGGTTGGTGAGGTAACGAAACGACAACCACTTTTCGATAAATCTCGTATCTCACAGTTTGCTCGCTGGTCGTTGAAGATGATTCTTGAAGCCAGATTCACTTCATAGCGTGTTTCTTTACGCAGCTGAGTCACTTGCATCGTGCTTGGTGTTGAAAGTACAAGAATAGGGAAGGGTTCACCAATCTTATGGTGAATTTGGCTTCTAAAGTGGATAAGCGCGCCTTCACCTCGTAGAGAATACGCACGAGCGGTCATCCAAAAACCTTCTTGAAAGAAAAAGTTCAGATCTTCATTGGATACCTCGGGAACCTCAACCACAATACAGTTATCACTGTGCGTTCCGATAAACCTGGTGGTGGCGAGAAACTTCGTGCCAACGGGAGTCGAGACATTTAATGTCAGCTCACTGCCGTGCTCAATCATGGCCAGTGCATCAGTGCTATTGATAGTGGAAACGGTGCGATTACGAGGGTCTTGAAGTGCCTGATTATGCTCCAAAGGCTTCTTCAGGGGTGCGTTCATTATATGTTCTCCATGCGCCAACATGCGTCTGTTAGATATTGATAACTTGCTAACAAGGGGTTGTTACGTGCTAGATTTAGTAGGTGTACTAACGCAATTTATAGAGTGCTTTTAATTGGTTTGAATTTTATTTATAACCACACGCTATAATAATATTTTCTTTGATTGTAAGTACTTAGTTTTATTTATATGCACTTGCGTTAGTCTATTACAAGGAATTCATACTTCAAACTTTAATTGTTTGTCGTATCCATTATTTGCAGGAGTTGAGAATGCAGGCAGTTAAATGGGATCAAGATGTGAACCAGATCACGGTTGAGTTAGAACCAGATCAGTTTGCGGTAGTTAAGTATAAAAAGGATGGCGATGTACTGCATATCACCTCAACTCGAATCCCTGATGAACTGCAAGGCAAGGGCTTTGGTAAGGCGATGATGGAGTCGGTATTGCCTGAAATTGAACAAGCGGGCTTCAAAATTGTGCCGGTTTGTAGCTATGTGGTTCACTACATGAATAGGCAGCCACAGTGGTCACACCTTCTATCCGATAAAGCATAACAACGAGTAATATGTCTCAATCAATATCGTCGAATAATCGAGCTCAACCTGAAGCGGGTTCAAGTCAAAATCAGCCAGAGCTTTATCAACAAGAGTTTTATCAAAATGAGCTTTATCAAAAAATAGCGACCTCGCTGGGTTGTCATGAAGGGTTTGATGTCCAAGTGATTCAACGCCTATGGGGTGGATATGGCGAGTTAGTTCGCTTAGTCTTTTCTCAAGAAAGCAGTGCGGAACTCAAGAGTGTGATTGTTAAACATGTCGCGTTGCCAGATAAAGCTGAACACCCAAAGGGTTGGAATACCAAACTCTCTCACCAACGAAAGGTACACTCTTACCAAGTGGAAACAGCTTGGTATCAGTCATTCACCCAACAATGGGATGAGCGCTGCCCTGTACCTGTTGGGCTGCAATGTGAACTAGAAGAGAATGAGTGGCTGATTGTGATGCAAGACTTAGCGGATATAGGTTTTCCGTTAACCTCTCATTTTGATGTTCTTGCTGCTTCTGACTATCAGGCACCTAGTTACACACGAGAAGAGCAAAAACAACGCGATGCTTGCCTTAAATGGCTCGCTAACTTTCACGCAAAGCATATCAATATCAATCAAGAGCAGTTGTCATCATTGTGGCAAGTCGGTACTTATTGGCATCTAGATACACGTCCTGATGAGCTCAATGCCTTGGCTGATTTACCATTGAAGAATCAAGCCAAGCACATCGACCGTTTACTCAAAGAGTGTCCATATCAAACCTTAGTCCATGGCGATGCCAAGCTCGCCAATTTTTGTTTTGATTCTGAAAGCGAGCGAGCAGCTGCGGTCGATTTCCAATATGTGGGTTACGGCTGTGCGATGAAAGACGTCGCCTTGTTCATGAGCAGCGCGATTAGGCCACAAGATTGCGCAGAGCTTGAATCAGAAGTACTAGATGCTTACTTCCACTACTTGAAAGAGGCATTGGCGTACTATCAGCCACACCTTTCATTTGATGAGGTAGAAGCAGCATGGCGACCAATGTTTTACGTGGCGTGGGCCGATTTCCAACGTTTCGTAAAAGGCTGGAGCCCAGAGCATTGGAAGATTAACCCTTATACTGAGCAGTTGACCTTACGAGTGCTCACTCAATTAGACGAACAGGAGTCCGTCAATGTTCGATAGAACCGCGAGCTGGAAAACGCCGCAAAACTTTTTATTACTGATTTCGATTGTTGTACCGATCGCGTTTTCGAGCTGGATGGCTCTGCTTAATAACTTCGTGATTGAGAAGGCGAACTTTGATGGCGCCGATATTGGTTTGTTGCAAAGTGTTCGTGAGATCCCAGGCTTCTTAGCGTTTACCGTGGTGTTTGTTTTAGCCTTCATTCGAGAGCAACGCTTTATGTTGATATCGCTGGCGATGCTGACCGTGGGCACGGCGATAACCGGTTTATTCCCTTCACTCACTGGATTGTTGCTGACTACGGTTTTGATGTCGACGGGTTTTCACTATTTTGAAACGCTGAAGCAGTCTCTGTCACTGCAATGGTTGAGTAAAGAAGAAGCGCCAGAGATGCTAGGTAAGATGATCTCCGTTGGCGCGTTGGCATCTTTAATCACTTATGGCTCTATTTGGGTGATGTTAGAGCAACTCAAACTCGACTTTGCTTGGGTGTATGGCATCACTGGCGGAATTGGTTTTGTTTTAGTTTTGGTGATGACCTTTGGCTTCCCTGAGTTTCAAACCAAGACGCCACAGAGTAAGAAGTTGGTACTGCGGAAGCGTTACTGGCTCTATTACGCGCTAACGTTTATGAGCGGTGCGAGAAGACAAATCTTCACTGTGTTTGCAGGCTTCTTGATGGTAGAGAAGTTTGGTTACTCGGCTGCCGACGTCACATTGTTGTTCTTGGTTAATTACCTATTTAACTTCTTGTTTGCGAAGCGCATTGGTCGATTTATCGGTGTGGTTGGCGAGCGTAAAGCGTTGATCTTCGAGTATGTTGGCTTGATTGGTGTGTTTGTCGGTTATGGTTTGGTGCAAAGCGCGGAATGGGCGGCGGCACTTTACGTGATCGATCACCTGTTCTTTGCATTGGCGCTGGCGATCAAAACTTACTTCCAGAAAATCGCAGACCCGGCAGACATGGCATCAACTGCTGGTGTCTCTTTCACCATCAATCATATTGCAGCGGTCGTTATTCCTGTCGTGTTTGGTGTGATTTGGTTGTCTTCTCCTGCAACGGTTTTCTATATTGGTGCAGTGATGGCCGTGGTTTCTCTAGCGCTATCTTTAAACATTCCGAAGAAACCTGAAGAGGGCAACGAAGTGCGAATGTTTAGCTGGCGCTAATGTTGGTCTCGATATTATGAAATAAGCAAAAAGCTCCAATAGTGATATTGGAGCTTTTTGTTTATGTGGGATATGTATATCTAATCCGCAAAATAGGTTTCACACGGATCAGTTTCTTACGGTTTTTAATTCGGTACGCAGCTTGAAGATTCCCTTTGGTGCTTTGGTCAGTAAGATGCCGCAAAGTAGAGGAATCATCATTACAAGTGACTGTTCAGATAGAACCTCACCATTGATGTAGCAAGAGATCAGCAGCGCAACCACTGGGAAGATTAGGAAGCAGATAGACGCTTGGAAAGGTGTCGAAACCTGACCTAATTTAAAGTAAGCCACAATGCCGCCAACACTCGCCACAAAGCCTAGGTAAACCACAGCAGAGATTGAGTCCCAAGTGAAAGATTCAATATTCACGTTTTCACCTATAGCTGATACAGCAAATAAGAATAGAGCTGCAATTAAGCTTGGTACGGCGTTGTAGGTCAGTACTTCAATACCTTTGCAGTGCTTTTGAACCAGCACATACATCACTGCGTGAATCGCAACAGCAAGGCCTAAGCAAACCGTGCCAATTAGGTAGTCATCGCCACCCATCTGCATTTCATTACCAAGGATTAAACATAGGCTCACAACAGCGGTAATCAAACCGAATATTTGGTGCTTCGCCAGTCGTAGACCTAAGAATAAGCCAGACATCAACATCACAGCCACAGGCATGTTGGCGAAGATGATCGACGCTAAACCTGAAGAGATGTATTGCTCGCCATAGATCATCAACGTAAACGGAATCGCGAAATACATCAACGCAACAATAAGCAGCCATTGGCGCTTACCTTTAGGGAACAGCAGTGGTTGGTTGAAGACTTTCGCCAATACTGCAAGCAGAGGTGCTGCAAGTAAAAAGCGTAACGCAGTAGCAAAAATAGGTGGGATAGAATGCAATGCTACTTCCATAGCGAACCAAGTGGTTCCCCAAATTAAGCAAACAGAGACAAAAAGCAAGATAGTTAGCGACTTCGAATTCATGGTGACTACTTATTAATAATTATTTTAAATCATAGGCTTGTAGCGCCTTAATGACGTGGCACAGTATAGAAAGGTAGTCGGAGAAAAGTTTTGTTTTTTTATCTCTAATTTGAGTTTTATGTGGAAATTAGATCTCTAATATGATTATTTTATAGAAAATAAATTCACTTTAGATAGCCTGAGTAAAGTCATTGTTCTTTGTGAGGTCTAATTTTGCTCAGGAAGTAATCAACTCGTCTAGTATGGCTGTTGGGTTATTGCTTTCAGCGTAGCAACAAAAAACGCGCCCTCAATGAGGCGCGTTTTTGAGCAATACGTTTAAGAGGCTGCGTCTACTGCGTAACAGGCTTAACTTGTTTGGATTGTCTTACCGCAAGGATAAGTTGTGGTAGCAGTGACATCACTATCATGCCGGTCATTAGTGAGTATTGTACTGCAGTGAATGATTCACCCATTAACACCATGCCTGTCACGATGCCAGCCACTGGGTTTGCGATTCCACCGAAGGTGAAATCAACCACCGACATACGTTGTAGCAACCACACATACATGCCGTAACCCAGCGCTGTGTTTAGGCCAATCACCCACACGAGTCCCATAGCATTACGAGTATCGAAATGAGTCACGGCATTAACATAAGGCTGCGGGTCGATGAATGCATGAACGCCAGACGCGACAGACAAAATCGTACCACCCAGAATCAACTGCCACGTTAATACCTTCCACCAGTGCATGCGGTTACCCAGTGACTTGGTAATGCTGCTGCCGATGACAATACACATTATTGCGGCGAACATTGCGCCTAAACCGATTGGGTTCAGAGCAATTTGGCTTGGGTTAAACAGTATCCACGCTAAGGTGATCAAGCCAATACCCGAAAGGGCCTGAATCAGATGCGGGCGCTGTTTTTTCACTACCCAGTGGAAGATCATCGCGAACACTGGCACAGAGATCATACCCACGCCAGAGATTGCCGAAGGCAGCGTTAGCGCCATCACGAAGATCAAGCCAAAGAAGGTCGCGATATTGATAAGGCCCAGTGTGAAAATGATTTGCCACTCGCCTTTTTTAGGCAGTGTTGGTTTTACTGCTAGCAATAACAAACCAGCAGGTAACGCACGCAAAGCACCCAATAATAATGGTGGCCACTCCTGTAGCGTAAATTGCGTCACTGCATAGGTTGTTCCCCAAAAGAACGCGGGGATCATTGCTAATAATATGTTCATTTAAAATATCTTTACGTTAAGATAACTATTGTGTGAACTGTATACTGAGAACTAGTGGTTGTAAAGTATCTTTATGTTAAACTAGTTTGAAGTAATCAGACTAACAACGGAGCGAGATTGCAAATGGATGCTATCGACCGCGTAGTAGAGCAATGGGCAAAGGAAAAGCCCGAACTAGATACTGAGCCTATGGCAATGATGGGTCGGATTATGCGTATTGCCAAGTATATGGAGACGCAAGTTGCCGAGCTTCATAAAAAATACGACATGAAGCTGGGTGAGTTTGATGTGCTGGCGACGTTGCGACGTTCTGGGAAGCCTTACCGACTGACGCCATCTGAACTGATTGGATCCATGATGCTGACATCTGGCGCGATGACCAATCGCCTTGATAAGCTAGAAGCCAAAGGGCTGATCAGTCGTGAACACAGCAAAGAAGACAGACGCAGCGTGAGTGTCCAGTTAACTAAAGATGGTCTTATTCTGATTGACCAAATGATGACTGAGCATGTTGAAACGCAGAAGAAGCTTGTGAAATCTCTGTCTGCGAGCCAGAAGAAAAATACTAACCAGCTGCTGAAAACATGGTTGAGTGCGTACGAGTAGTTTTTCTGATCTTCCTTTAGATTCAATAAAAAACCGAAGCCTAATCGCTTCGGTTTTTTTGTTCCTGTCTAAGAATTTCAAGTACAGAGAGTTAGCGAGTTAAGCTTGCAGCATCTCATCACTGAACAGTTCTGCGCAGCCAATACCATTAATGGCGCAGCTTTCATCAATGTCTGAAATGTCACCGCTGACCCCAATCGCGCCAAGTACCGTTTTGTCCTTATCTCGAATCAGTAGCCCCCCTGGTACTGGTACCATGTTTCCGTGTGCGAGCACGTTTACGGCGGAGATAAATGCTGGTCGATTATCAGCATCTTGGGCGAGTTTTCTAGAGGAACAACCCAGTGCGAGTGCTCCCCACGCTTTAGCAATCGCGATGTCTGGTCGCATCATGCTAGAGCCGTCTTGACGTTGCAGAGAAATCAGCTTGCCACCGCTGTCTAAGACGGCGACCGTCAAAGGTTCTGTGTGGATCTTGTTTCCTGCTTTTAAGGTGCCATCAATGATGGTTAACGCTTGTTGTAGAGTCAAACTTCCCATGTTATCTCCTAGTTTTTCAAGGGGCCGTGTACCAAGCTAAGTCAGCCAATCATTACGCTTGTTGTGAATATCATCGACTGATTCAGCTCGGTACAAGAGTCCTAACTGGACTCTTGTAATAGCCCATAGCTGGGTAAAGTTAGGAAGGCGGCGAACTCTTCGGCTGTAGAAAGTTGATAGAAAAGATCAGCTGTCTCTTCAAATCGACCAGCTGAATAGCGCGAGTCTCCGACTTCATGTTTTATCGTGTCTAACTCCTGGTAAAGCCAAGAGTGGAATAGTTGCTTGGTAAAGGTTTGGCCGTCATCAAGCGTGACGCCGTGGTGGATCCATTGCCAAATATTGGCTCTTGAGATCTCTGCGGTGGCGGCATCTTCCATTAGCCCGTAGATAGGCACACAACCGTAGCCTTGAATCCAAGCTTCGATGTAATACAGCACGATGCGTATATTCTTACGTACTCCTACTTCGTCGCGACTGCCCTCACAAGGCTTTAGCAACGAGTCTGCATTGATCACATGCTCCGGGCTTTGAAAATCCATTTGGTTTACTTTGCCATCTAAGTGCTTATCAAAGATCGACATTGCCAAATCAACCAGTGCAGGGTGCGCGACCCATGTGCCGTCGTGTCCGTTCTGAGATTCTCTTTGCTTATCTTCGATAACCTTGGCGGTTACACGCGCCATTTCTTGCGGATCTTTCGCTGGAATAAAGGCCGACATACCACCCATCGCCAGTGCGCCGCGAGCATGACAAGTACGCACCAACAGTTGGCTATAGGCATTTAGAAACTCTTGATCCATGCCGATCCCGTGGCGGTCAGGCAGGATGCGGTCTTTATGGTTTTTCAGCGTTTTGATGTAGCTGAAGATGTAATCCCAACGGCCACAGTTCATTGCCACGATATGATCACGCATTGCGTACAAGATCTCTTCCATTTGGAATACGGCTGGAAGCGTCTCAATCAAAACCGTCGCACGAATGGTGCCTTTGGGTACGTGGAAATAGTTTTCGGTGAAGCTGAAAATATCGTCCCACCACTGTGCTTCTTCCATGCTCTCAAGCTTGGGAATGTAGTAGTAAACCCCTAAACCTTGTTGTGCTCGTGATTGATAGTTATGGAAAAAGTACAAGGCGAAGTCCATCAAGCAACCGCCGATAGGCTGATTGTTGAATTGGATGGATTGCTCAGGAAGGTGGATCCCTCGTGGGCGTGCGATCAGCAGTGCAGGATCGTCGTTTAATTGGTAACGCTTCTGCTTCTTCTCATCGAAATAACTAATGGTGCCAAGGTTGGCGTCTCTTAGGTTGATTTGCCCTTCGACCATATTGGCCCAAGTCGGGGAAGAGGCATCCTCAAAGCAACACATGAAGACTTTCGCGCCTGAGTTTAGCGCGTTGATCACCATCTTTCTTTCGATAGGTCCGGTGATCTCTACGCGGCGATCCAGTAACTCTGGCGGCGGTGTTGCCACTTTCCATTCATTATTCTGACGAATGGATATGGTGTCCTTTCTGAAATTGGGTAACTCGCCGTTGTCATATTGAGCTTGTTTTATGTCGCGGTCATTTAGCAGGGTATGACGGCGATCTCCAAACTTATTAACAAGGGCTTCTAAGAACTTTAATGCATCTTTAGACAAGATCTCTTTGTACTCGGAGTTGTCCATCTTCCCAAGTACCTGCATACACAGCACATCTTTTCTCTCTTTCACGTCATTCATCATTGCTTGTCTCCTTTACACAATACGATGTCATTTTGTATACAAAATGCTCTTTTTAAGGATATTTATATTGTAGAAATTGTAAACAAGCAAACGGTATTTAACATTTATTTATCATTTGATCTTTTTGTAATTTATTTTTACGTAAAGATATTTTATGTAAAGCAATGAATTGTAAGCTTTTCAGGATGAGTACGTACTTAATGCGATGGGTTGATGTAACAAAATTGTTTCATTCTGGGGTTGATAAATAGCGAGGATGGTTCATAGTACACAAAAGTTGGTTTAATTGTATACAATCTGAATTGGAGGTTCGAATGGCAATTATGAAAGCGATTGAAGCAGCGGTAGAAGTGCTTAAACGTGAAGGTGTAGACATCGCATTTGGTGTTCCCGGCGCAGCAATTAACCCTATGTATGCGGCTATGAAAAAGCTTGGAGGAATCGACCACGTCTTAGCTCGACATGTAGAGGGTGCATCGCATATGGCCGAAGGGTACACGCGTACCAATCAAGACAATATCGGTGTGTGTATTGGTACTTCTGGCCCTGCGGGAACGGACATGATCACGGGGCTTTATTCGGCGTCTGCAGATTCAATCCCAATCCTATGTATTACAGGTCAGGCTCCGCGTGCTCGCCTTCACAAAGAAGACTTCCAAGCGGTTGATATTGAATCTATCGCTAAACCAGTCACTAAGTGGGCAACCACGGTGCTGGAACCTGCTCAAGTACCACGCGCATTTCAAAAAGCCTTTCATTTGATGCGTTCTGGACGCCCTGGCCCTGTTTTGATCGACTTGCCTTTAGACGTGCAGTTGGCTGAGATTGAGTTCGATATTGATACCTATGAGCCGCTTGAACCATACAAACCAAAAGCGACACGCGCGCAGGTTGAGAAAGCATTAACCATGATGTCTCAATCTGAAAAACCGCTGATTGTATCGGGCGGTGGCGTGATTAACGCTGGCGCGTCTGAATTGTTGCAGCAGTTTGCCGAGATCACTGGTGTTCCTGTGATTCCAACCTTAATGGGTTGGGGCTCGATTCCGGATGATCATGAGTTAATGGCGGGTATGGTAGGGCTACAAACTTCTCACCGTTATGGCAATGAAACCATGCTTAATTCTGATTTTGTGTTTGGTGTTGGTAACCGCTGGGCTAACCGTCATACCGGTTCTGTGGATGTTTACACCGAAGGCCGAAAGTTCGTACATGTAGACATTGAACCAACCCAAATAGGCCGTGTGTTCTGTCCTGATTTAGGCATTGTCTCTGATGCGAAAGCAGCACTAGAGCTAATGGTTGAAGTGGCGCAAGAGTGGCGTGATGCTGGCAAGCTGCCGAACCGAAATGCTTGGGCAAGTGAGTGTCAGGAACGCAAGTCGACCATGCTGCGTAAAACCAATTTCGATGAAGCGCCAATGAAACCGATGCGTGTTTATGAAGAGATGAACAAGGCATTTGGTCGTGACACTTGTTATGTGAGCACCATTGGTTTGTCGCAAATTGCTGCCGCTCAGTTCCTGCATGTTTATAAGCCGCGTAACTGGATCAACTGTGGTCAAGCTGGCCCATTGGGTTGGACAACACCAGCCGCATTGGGTGTACGAGCGGCCGATCCAAATCGCGATATTGTCGCTATCTCTGGTGACTATGATTTCCAATTCATGATTGAAGAACTGGCCGTCGGCGCGCAATTCAATCTGCCATACATTCATGTGTTGGTGAACAACTCGTATCTAGGTTTGATTCGCCAAGCACAGCGCCAATTTGATATCGACTATTGTGTACAACTGGCGTTCGATAACCAGAATGCACCAGAGCTTGAAGGCTACGGTGTTGACCATGTTGCCGTTGTTGAAGGCCTAGGTTGTAAGGCAATTCGAGTTCGTGAACCAGAGCAAATTGCGGCAGCGTTTGAGCAAGCCAAAGAGCTGATGAACAAGCACAAGGTGCCAGTGGTCGTTGAGCTGATTCTTGAGCGAGTAACCAACATTGCGATGGGCGTAGAGATCAATGCCATCAACGAATTTGAGCCACTTGCCGAAAGCCGCGGCGATGCCCCAACAGCGTTAGCGTACAAGTAATCATTAAGTCATGTGTATACGTAGAGCTGAGGTTTAGCTCTACGGAAAGTCTCCAAGAAATCGGAGCCTTACTAAGCAACCGTAGCTCCATCAAATAACCGTTGCTTCACTAAACAGTCATAGTTTCACCAAATAAAGAATAAGGACAGAGTCATGGCAAAATTTGCAGCAAACTTGTCAATGTTATTCACGGAAGTTGATTTTATGGACCGCTTTGAAGCTGCCGCAGAAGCGGGCTTTCAAGGTGTCGAATATCTTTTCCCTTACGCCTTTGATGCTCAGGCAATCAAAGAAAAACTCGACGCTAATAACCTAGAGCAAGTGCTATTCAACCTGCCCGCGGGTGATTGGGACGCTGGCGACCGTGGTATCGCGGTCGACCCTGCACGAGTTGAAGAGTTTCAAGCGGGCGTACCTAAAGCCATCGCTTACGCAAAAGCACTGGGTTGTACTCAAGTGAATTGCTTGGCCGGGATTGTTCCGCAAGGTGTCACTCAACAAGACGCGCAATCGGCGTTTGTGATTAACCTGCATTATGCGGCGAACGCGCTAGCAGCAGAGGGCATCAGCTTAGTGATAGAAGCGATCAATACCCGCGATATTCCGGGCTTCTTCTTAAACACCACTGAGCAAGCCAAAGCGATCATCAAAGAGGTAGGGAGCGATAACCTTTCTATCCAATACGATATTTATCACATGCAGATTATGGAAGGTGATCTTACGCCGACCATGCAGCAGAACATTGGTCAAATTGCACACGTGCAACTGGCGGATAACCCAGGCCGACACGAACCGGGTACTGGCGAAATCAACTACCCATTCGTGCTCAACTATCTTGATGAGCTTGGTTATCAAGGCTGGGTGGGCTGCGAATATAAACCTAAAACGACAACGACAGAAAGCCTTGGTTGGCTGCACCAGTACCGTTAATTGCGTCTGGTAACCCTCAAACGTTAAGGAGAACAACATGTCTAAAATTGCATTTATCGGAACTGGCATCATGGGTAAACCTATGGCGAGTAACCTTCAAAAAGCAGGTCACGATTTGATTCTGTCTGATCACTTTAATGCAGCACCTGCTGATCTTGTGGCAGCGGGCGCAACGGTCTGCCACTCACCAGCAGAAGCGGCTGAAGCAGCGGATATCATTATCCTAATGGTGCCGAATACCCCTCAAGTTGAAGATGTCCTGTTTGGTGACAACGGCGTCGAGAAAGGCCTCACGGCGGGCGGAGCAACTGGGAAACTGGTTATCGACATGAGTTCAATCTCGCCAATCGCAACCAAAGCCATTGCCGCTCGAATCAACGAAGGTGGTGCTTCATACCTTGATGCTCCGGTTTCAGGTGGTGAAGTTGGCGCGATAAACGCGGCTCTGACTATCATGGTGGGCGGTGAGCAAGACGCCTTTGATAAAGCACGACCTCTTTTCGAAATCATGGGTAAGAACATCACGCTGGTGGGTGATAACGGTGCAGGTCAAACCTGTAAGGTCGCAAACCAAATCATTGTGGCGTTGAATATCGAAGCCGTGTCTGAGGCACTGGTGTTTGCATCAAAAGCAGGCGCTGATCCAGCGCGAGTACGTCAGGCTTTATTAGGTGGCTTTGCTAACTCTAAGATATTGGAAGTGCACGGTGAGCGTATGGTTGAAGGCACATTCGACCCGGGCTTTAGAATCTCACTTCACCAAAAAGACCTCAACTTAGCGCTAACGGGCGCACAAGAGCTAGGGGTTGCACTACCTAATACGGCTAACGCTCAAGAGTTGTTTGGCGAGTGTGCCGAAATGGGTGGCGAAGGTTGGGACCACTCTGCGCTTATCCAAGCGATTGAGAAACGTTCTGACCACTCGATTCGTTAATCTAGTTAACGGTTTGTCCGTTTAGTGGTTAGTCAATCAACCGATTATCCGTTAATTAATTAGGGCTGCTATCGATTCGTAGCCCAACAGTTTGTTTATAAATCGCGTAGTTTCGTCTCCTTTTATACGCGTTCCTGATACGAGGCAGAGGTTGAAGTTGTTCCTTTCCAACTTGATCTTAGCAGGCACCCTTTGGCCTTGTATCGGGGTTCTTTTTTTCTCCGTCAACTAAGGAGTGGCTGATGGACATTGATGCTAAGCAGTTTCTGCAAACCCTTTTCTCAAGTGCTGTTAATCAGGCGCTACCTAAAAATCACATCGAACCTTTTCTTCCTCAAGACATTTTTTATCGCTCTGCTAACCAAGCTGGGCGAACTGTCGTTATAGGAGCAGGTAAAGCAGCCGCGTCGATGGCAGCAGAACTTGAAGCGGTTTGGCAGGCAAAGAAACAACAAGACCTTGCACTGCGTGACCTTGAAGGCTTGGTGGTGACTCGTTATGAGCACACCGCCCCTTGCGAACACATTGAGGTGATTGAAGCAGCGCACCCAGTCCCAGATGCGATGGGCTTAGAAGTGAGCCAACGTATGCTGCAATTGGTGAGTAGCTTGAGCGCAGATGACACGGTTATTTGCCTACTGTCGGGTGGCGGTTCCGCTTTGCTAAGTCTGCCCGGTGGCGACATCAGCTTGGCGGAGAAGCAACAAATCAATAAGGCGTTGCTTAAATCAGGCGCCGCCATTGATGAGATGAATTGTGTTCGCAAACATCTATCTTCGATAAAAGGCGGTCGACTCGCCAAAGCGGCGTATCCTGCAAGGGTAGTGTCACTGGCGATTTCTGATGTGCCGGGTGATGACATTAGTGTGATTGCATCGGGCCCGACCGTACCCGACACCACCACGCGTTTTGATGCGATGGCCATTTTAGAACGTTATCAAATAGAAACACCACGCTCGGCATTTGAATGGCTAAATAATCCAGAGTCAGAGACCATTAAGCCAGATGATGCCTGTTGGAAGAACGCGGAGCACCATATTATCGCCACACCAATGTCGGCATTGGAATCCGCTGCTGCAGAAGCTGAAGGTTTGGGCATTCCTGCTTATGTGTTGAGTGATTGTATAGAGGGAGAAGCGCGAGATGTTGCGAAGGTGCACGCTGCGTTGGCTAAGCAAGTGGCCAATCACAAGCACCCATTTGAGGCGCCTTGCGTGATACTTTCCGGTGGCGAAACCACAGTAACCGTTAAAGGCAATGGTCGCGGTGGGCGTAACTGTGAGTTCTTGTTGAGCCTATATAACGAGCTTAAAGGCCAAGACAACATATTTGCATTGGCTGCTGATACCGACGGGATTGATGGCGTGGAAGACAATGCGGGCGCATGGATCACGCCTCAAACATGGCAACAAGGTTCGAGCCTGTCGCTTAAAGCGCAAGACTACCTCGATGCCAACAACAGCTACGATTTCTTCAAGCAAGTCGATGTGCTTCTTACCACGGGGCCGACGCTGACAAATGTGAATGACTTCCGCGCAATATTGATTCTTTAACTTGAACAGTTCAAAAACACGGTATGGAATGGTCGCTTCTTAACAAATAGAGCGGCCATTTTATTGTTATCAATGCGGTGACCTTGAGTTCTGAGATTATCTTCTGGACTAATGAAGCACGTTGATTACTATGATTTTAGTAACGAGCTGTAAAGGATGCAATATGTCTAGGATCAGACAAAAGAATCAAGATTTAATCATCGAAGTCGCGTGTGAACAATTCGCCACTCATGGTTATGCTGCAACAAAAATGGCCGACATCGCGAAAGCGGCCGACATTCCCAAGCCTAACGTATTCTATTATTTCAGCTCAAAAGATAAGCTCTACAACGCTGTGCTTGAAACCGTCACTCAGCCTTTACTAGAAGCGTCTCGTCCGATTGAAGAGCTCAGCGATCCTGTTGAAGCCTTGTCTCAATATATTCAAACCAAGCTGATCATTTCTCGCGATCATCCACATGCCTCTAAGGTATTTGCCAATGAAGTGATGTCTGGCGCTAAAGTATTGCCGAAAGAGATTGGTGACGAGCTGTATAAGCAATCCCAGATGATCCTCGATAAGTTCTCGACATGGTCGGCGCAAGGCTTAATGGACGATGTACCAGCGCACCACCTCATGTTCACCATTTGGGCGGCCACCCAAACCTATGCCGATTTTGGCTGGCAGATTTGCAGCGTAATGCAGAAAGACCAACTCGATGATAAAGACTATGCCGATGCCGCTCAGTTCATCACACAGTTAGTGATTAAAGGCTGTGGTGTGAAAAGCTAATGTTGTTTGAACGTTTATCTAGGTGTGTGAGTGACTATAAGCGCAGAACCTCTTTTGTGACCTGTTGTGCAATAACTCATTTATCTTGAATTCGGTTCGATTAGGTATGCCATTTTATTTAAATGACAGGTTATAGTATCGCGAAAATTGGCGGCACTTACTCTTCTGAAAAGCGAAAAGCTGGAAACTTATAGATGAAGCCGCTAACAATATTACACGCACAACATTAAGGTTTAGCAATGACGCTTAAAAGCTTGGCATGCACCATCAGCGCAGTTCTGCTTGCAGGTTGCGGTTCAACGGTCGCGACGCAAACATACAACGCTGATCTGATCATCACCAACGGACAGGTTCTCACCATCAATTCAGAAATGGATGTGATTGAAGATGGTGTTGTTGTAGTGAAAAACGACCAGATCATCGCAGTCGGTACCGAGGATTTGATCACTCAATATCGCGCTGAAAAGGTGATTGACGCCCAAGACGGGATTGTTATGCCGGGTATGGTGAATGCACACAACCATTTACCGATGATCGCGTTTCGTGGCTTAGGGGAAGAGGGCATCTCGAACCGCTTGTTCGCTTACTTCTTCCCTCTAGAAGCCGAAAAGCTAAGCCGTGAACTGATTTACAACGCAACCAAGCTTGGTTCTATCGAATTGGCACAGAGCGGTGTAACCACTTATGCCGATATGTATTACCACATGGATGAAATGGCAAAAGCGACCAAAGAAGTTGGATTACGCGCCGTGCTCGGCGAAACCGTGATTAAGTTCCCGGTGGTCGATGCTAAAGAACCTTACGGTGGGATTGAGTATGCCAAAGGCTTTATTGAGCAATACAAAAGCGACGAGTTAATCACACCTGCTTATGCACCACACGCGGTGTACACCGTGAGTAAAGATAAGCTGCAAGAAATTAATAAACTGTCGGCTCAATACGATGTACCCGTGTTGATTCACGTTGCTGAATTCCCGAATGAAGAAAAGCGCATCAAAGACGAAACCAAAGCGACATCGCCAGTTGAATACATGGATGAAATCGGTGTGCTTGATGAGCGTGTAGTGATTGCTCACGGCATCCACCTTTCAGAAAATGACCAAAAGCTATTGAAACAAGCAGATGCAGGTATCTCATACAACCCAATGGCGAACGCCAAAGGGGCGACAGGCATTGCGCCTGCTTGGGAGATGTATCGTGCCGACATGCGCATTGGCTTAGGAACCGACGGCCCAATGAGCTCAAACCAAGTCGATATCATGCGCACATTAAGTTACGCAGCTAACATGCAGCGCTTAAAGCATTCTGACCGCACTATTATGATTCCTGAACAAGTGATTGAGATGGCGACATTAGGTGGCGCAAAAGCCCTACACATGGAAGACCAAATCGGTTCTCTTGAAGCCGGTAAAAAAGCGGATATCGTGATTGTCGAGACACAATCGGCGAACATGATGCCAAGTTACGACCCATACGCGACTTTGGTTTATCAAGCGAACCCAAGCAACATCGACACCACGATTGTTAACGGCCAAATCGTAATGGAAAACCGCGTGATGCAGACGGTTCAACTGGATGACATCCGCCAAAGCGTCGATGAGTTTGAAACAGATATCAAAGCCTTTGCCAAAGAGCTTTCTAAGAAGGCGATTAAGTCGAAGAGCTTGATGGATTAAGATGTAAATCGGTTTCTAAAAATCGAACTGAATGAACAAGGCCGACATCACGTCGGCCTTTTTTCGCTTTTCTAGTTAGAGAGTATTTAATTATTCATCGCCAGTTTACCTAGCTTCATTGCAGCTGCATGGTGGCGGTGCATTAGTTGTTCCATGTCTACGCCAATCACAGCGCCATCGTTCACTCGCCACTTACCTGCAACCATCACTTTATCCGCTTGTTGAGCACCACAAAGTAGTAATGCGGCCAGTGGGTCGTGGCTGCCAGAAAAACGAATATCATCGAGCTTGAACATCGCGATATCGGCTTGTTTGCCAACCTCTAGTGTACCAATGTCGGTTCTGCCCATTGCCGCGGCAGAACCGGATGTCGCCCAGCGCAATGCATCAAAGTGTGAAACGTTGGCGGAACCATATTGCAGGCGTTGTAGATACATCGCCATGCGCACTTCGGCAATCATATTAGAGCCGTCGTTTGAGGCCGAACCATCCACACCTAGCCCGACTTTTACGCCTGCTGCTTCTAGATCGTTGTTTTTACAAATACCGGAAGCCAACATCATATTGGAAGTTGGGCAGTGACTGATACCAATGCCTGCTTTACCCAAACGTTTGATCTCTTCTGGATTGAAGTGAATACCATGAGCGAGCCAAGTGCGCTCGTTCAGCCAACCCACATCTTCTAGGTAATCAACTGGGCGCAAGCCAAACTTCTCTATACAGAAGTCTTCTTCATCGAGCGTTTCGCATAGGTGCGTGTGCATCATGACGTTTTCACGCTCACTGATCTTGGCGGTCTCTTTCATCAGGTCGGTAGTGACTGAGAACGGCGAACAAGGCGCGAGCGCGATTTGAATCATCGCCCCTTCATCACGCTGGTGGTAATCACGAATCAAGCGCTGGCTGTCATCAATGATGGTTTGTTCGGTTTGAATGGTGTGTCTTGGTGGCAATCCACCCTCATCTTCCCCTAGGCTCATGGAACCTCGGGTAAATATCGCTCTAACGCCCAGTTTCTCTGCGGCCTCGACTTGCAAATCAATAGCGTGCTCAAGCCCGTCTGGTAGCAAGTAATGGTGATCGGAAGCAGTGGTACAGCCCGACATCATCAGCTCAACCAGAGCAAGCTCTGTTGCGAGGCTCATCATCTCCGAATCGAGGTTGGCCCAAACTGGGTAGAGGCTTTGTAGCCAATGGAAGAGTTCTTTATTGAGTGCGCTGGGGTAGGCTCGCGTTAGGGTTTGATAGAAGTGGTGGTGCGCATTGATAAGCCCAGGAGTCACAACATGACGAGAGGCGTCGACGCTGTGATCTACGGGTAAGGTCGGTTCTTTGTGTTTGCCAACCAGCTCAATGATTGTATTACCTTTAATGACAATACCGCCTTCTGCATCAGCCAGTGAGCCAGTGTAGATTGCGAGAGGATTCTTAATCCAGATGGTTTCCATTCATAGTAGTCCTTAGCCATCTCAGCCTTTTCAGGGAAGAGGGTCTTTATTGGTATTTGCTGTTGAAAGATAAATTCGAATCAGGGGCGTTAAAACGTTCAATGCTCTAATCATTCCCTGATTCTGTGAAAATCGGTTTTACGTTAGTCAGTGAACCAGTTAGTTCTAGACTCAGTTAATTTGAGACTTAGTTAGTTCCAGACTTAATTAGTTCGAGAGTTAGCTAGTTAGTTCGCTTTGGGCTCAGGATTTTCTGATGCCGCTTGAACATCTGTTTCTGTACTTGCTTGTCGAATCTCTAATTGCTCGTCTGAGTGTCGTTCTTCTTCAGCTTGCTCTTTCATTTCTAGCTCAACTTGCGCTTGGCTTTCGGCCAGTGCTTCTTGCTCTTCTGCTCGTGAAGACTTTGGTAAAACAAGGTTCAATAGCACCGTCATGATAGTACCGGTAGTGATGCCTGAGTGAAGAAAGTTCGCAAGGTCATGCGGCAAGTGTTGCAGCAATCTTGGTTCGAAAGTGACGGCTAAGCCAGACGCTAAACCAACACAGATTACCAAGGCATTTCGCTTGGTGTCTGCGGCCTTGATCAACATGCGGATACCCGCGTAGGCAATCATACCGAACATCACAAAACCCACACCACCTAGAACAGGTTTCGGAATCGTGACGGCAATAGCGGCTAATTTCGGGAATAAACCGCCTAAAATTAGCAAACCACCGGTTGCAGCCACTACATAACGACTTGCTACACCTGTGATACCCACAATACCGACGTTTTGACTGAACGATGCCAGTGGCATTGCCGTTAAAATCGAAGATAAGGTACTGCCAAGGCCATCGCCCAATAGACCACGTTTTAAGTCTTTACCGGATACTTGGGTTTGGCAGTTGTTACCGAGAGCCATGAAATCGCCCGTTGCTTCAGCGATAACCACGATGTACACCAAGCTCATGCTGATGATGGCACTCGCAGAAAAGGTGAAGCCATATTTGAAGGGTTCAGGGCCGCCAACCCAAGCGGCAGAACTGATTTGCTCGAGGTCGACCATGCCAAGCGATAGCGCCACAATGTAACCGCCCGCTAAACCAATCACGATAGCTGAAGCAGCAACCGCGCCTTTACAGTAAACCGATACTCCGACCACAATCCCTAAAGATACAAGGGCTAGAAACAGCTTTGGTAAGGTCGCGAATTGTTCTGTGTTGGCAGGAGCGTCTCCGACCCAATTCATGGCAACCGGTAAAATGGTTAAACCGATTAAGGTAACCACCACACCACTTACCACGGTTGGGAACAGTTTCCGAACCTTGTCCATGTAGAAGCTGGCACCAATTACCACGAATGAACCGATAAGCGCCGAGCCCATGATCGCGGCGACACCACCTTCGTTACCGATGGAAATAGCCACACCTAAAAAGGCAAAGCTTGAGCCCATTACAACAGGCAGTCGAATACCAACAGGGCCAAAACCGAGACATTGCGCGACAGTCACAATACCAGAAGCCAATAGCGCCGCGTTGATCAGCGAGACGATCTCTGTGTTAGGTAGGCCGATAGAAGCACCGACAATAAGCGGGACAGCGACGATGCCACCAATCGAGGCGAGCATGTGTTGTAAAGCAAGTAGAAGGGTTAGCCCATGAGGCGGTCTTTCATTTAGGGTGTACAGAAGTTTCATTTGATATTCCTCTGCCTGCGTTTCCGTTTACAGGCGATTGGCGGTCAAATAATGACTTCTACAAACTGCGTAGTGTCATAAAAAAGGTGCACTAACCGAGCGGATGTTTGTGCGTTCCGCTGATTAGCACAATTAGCTTTTTCTTAAAAATGGTGTTGTAACCTGTTTCTTGATAGCTCAGCCTGCGAACAGGCCAAGCGATAGTTACGTTGGGTGATTAGCCGATGAACACGAGCTTGGCGATGAAGATAGCCGCTAAGAAGTACATCGAAATTGATACGTCTTTTGTTTTACCTGTCGCCAGCTTAAGTACTGTGTAGGTAATGAAGCCCAGTGCGATACCATTCGCGATAGAGAACGTCAGTGGCATCATCAAAGCGGTAATCGCTGCGGGTGCACCGTTGGTGAAATCTTTCCAATCAACGTGCTGCATGCTGCTCATCATCACAAACGCTACGTAAATCAACGCGCCAGAGGTGGCGTAAGCCGGGATCATACCTGCAAGAGGAGATAGGAAAATCGCCGCTAAGAACAACACACCAACCACAATTGCCGATAGGCCAGTTCGTGCGCCTGCTGCAACGCCCGCTGCACTTTCTACGTAACTGGTTACTGGCGGACAACCTACACACGCACCTGCCACACTTGAGATACTGTCGGCTTTCAGCGCTTTGCTTAGGCCTTCGATCTTGCCTGTTTCAGGATTAGTTAGGTTTGCACGCTCAGCCACGCCCATCAAAGTACCCGCGGTATCGAACATGTTTACAAAAAGGAAAGCCAAGATAACGCTGATCATTGAAACATCGAGAGCGCCCATAATGTCCATTTTTAGGAACGTAGGCGCTAAGCTTGGTGGCGCCGCGAAGAAGCCGTTGTAATGCACTAAGCCAAGCATCATGCCGACGAGCGTTCCACTCAAAATACCGATTAACACCGCACCAAATACTTTACGCTCACTAAGAACAGCGATGATAAGGAAAGCGATAGCGGCCAGTAGCGCTTCAGGTTTAGTGAAGTCACCTAGTGATACCAGTGTTGCTGGGTTTTCGACGACGATACCTGCTGTTTTAAGACCAATTAGACCTAAGAACAAACCAACGCCCGCAGTCATGGAGTAACGTAAACTCACAGGGATACTTTCAATGATCCATTGGCGGACTTTGTAGAAACTCATCCCGACGAACAAGATACCTGAGATAAACACCGCACCCAGTGCCACTTCCCAGCTGTAGCCCATTTCGCTTACTACCGTGAACGAGAAGAAGGCATTCAAGCCCATGCCCGGCGCAAGTCCGACAGGCCAGTTCGCAAATAACCCCATTAACAAACAACCGATAGCTGCACCAATACAGGTTGCGACGAATACCGCTCCTGCATCCATACCCGATGCGGCCATGATTTGTGGGTTAACGAAGATGATGTAAGCCATGGTTGCGAAGGTGGTGACACCGCCGACCAACTCATTTTTCACACTGCTTCCGTGTGCCTTAATTTTAAAGAGTTTCTCTAAAATTCCGTTATTCGCATCTTGGTTGAGTATTTCTGTTTTACTCTCACTCATGTCAGCAAGTCCTTTTATGTTGTGATCCATTTATTGAATACAGCGAGATTTCAATATTAAGTTTTAAGGTTTTTTCCTAGCCGCTATTTCTTTAGCTATCAGTTGATTAGTCATCAACTTCTAACTAATAACGTTGTTAGTATTTTTATATGAACGTGTTTAGTGAGTGCACACCTTTTGGGATGTACACGTGAATTTGTTTAATATTTGGTGATTGAGCCTAGTTAGAAGTTCTAGGTCACGAGACTAACTGCCCCGATAGGTTGAGAAACTGTAAGGCGAGACGAGAAGAGGAACGTGATAATGCGCTTCTGGATCATCTAAGCCGAAACGAATAACAACATCGTCTAGGAAAGGCACGCCATCCAATTCCACGCCTTTACTTCTGTAGTAATCGGCTACGTAAAACACTAATTGATATTTCCCCGGTCGGAAATCATTCCCTGCCAGAATCGGCGCATCGGTTCGGCCATCGGAGTTAGTGATTACCGTCGCCAGCTTTTCTGTTGAGTCTTCATTGACCTTATAAAGCTCTACCTTGATCTCTGCACCCGGTAAGCCGTGAGTTGTGTCTAATACGTGTGTTGTTAATCTTCCCATAGTCCTTTAATAGCGCTTTTGGCGCTCCTCTGTTCCGTGGTTTATCTGTCTGTTTCGACCTTGCAAAGAATGCAACTGGTCACTTTGTTATCACTAACTATGTACGAACTGTACACAATTAGTAAAGGAAATTGTTGGAAAAATGTTAACTATTGTGTCGTTTTTTCTGACTTTATAGATCTTGATTATCGTTTTTTGGTGAGCTTTGACTTTATTAAGTTGTTGTTTTTAAATGGCAATAGTGCGTAAATTTAACTTGAATAACAAAATCTTTACATTGAGATAAATAATTGTATACAATAAATGTACAGGGGTAAGGTTGCTCTGTTTATCGAGAATCCATTTGGTTGAATCATTTGGCGACTCACTTAAAGAGCGGCTAAGCCAACCACTTATGTTAGGAGTACTTGGATGAATAAGGATTATTCAAGAAATTTGATCGGTTACGGAGCTAACCCTCCAAACCCTCAATGGCCAGGTAATGCGCGCGTCGCGGTTTCTTTTGTATTGAACTATGAAGAGGGCGGTGAGCGTTGTTTGTTACATGGAGATGACGAGTCTGAAGCCTTTCTTTCAGAGATCCCGTCAGCACAGCCGATCAAAGGCGAACGTCACATGAGCATGGAATCCATCTATGAATATGGTAGCCGTGCGGGTGTATGGCGTGTTCTTCGCTTGTTCGATGAATATGAAATTCCACTGACTGTTTTTGCGGTCGCTATGGCAATTGAGCGTCACCCAGACGTAGCTAAAGCCATGGTAGAAGCAGGTCACGAAATCTGTAGTCACGGTTATCGCTGGATAGACTATCAATATATTGATGAGTCTGAAGAGCGCGACCATATGACCAAAGCGATTGAGGTTATCCAACAAGTGACGGGTCAGCGCCCACAAGGTTGGTACACAGGTCGAACAGGTCCAAATACGCGTCGCTTAGTCGCAGAAGAAGGCGGCTTTCTTTACGACTCAGATGCCTATGATGATGACCTGCCTTATTGGCACACCGAGACTGGTCATCCGCAATTGGTGATCCCTTACACACTTGATGTGAACGACATGCGTTTTTCAACGGCGCAAGGCTTTAACTCTGGTGAGCAGTTCTTCCAATACCTAAAAGACACGTTTGATACCCTTTATATGGAAGGCGAAACCGCACCGAAAATGATGTCGGTTGGGTTGCATTGTCGTCTGATTGGTCGCCCCGGTCGTATTGCTGCATTAAGACGTTTCTTAGATTACGTAAAACAGCACGACAGCGTGTGGTTATGTCGTCGAATCGATATCGCCAACCACTGGCACCAACATCATCCATATCAACCAAATAACGCTAATCATCAACAGCAAAAGTAGCAGTGAAGCAAGGAGGCTTAACGTGACTGAATTTCGATCATGCCAACCAACAACCATGGACCGCGATACCTTTGTCGCTCACTTTGCTGATGTTTACGAACACAGCCCGTGGGTTGCAGAAGTGGTGTATGACCAAGGTTTGAATGCCGAAGACGACCATATCGAGAATCTTCATCTGAAAATGGCATCGACCTTGTTAGGTGCAGACCAAGGCAAACAGTTGGCTTTGATCAACGCTCACCCGGATTTAGCCGGTCGAGCAGCAGTAAACGGCGAACTCACCGAGTCGTCGACCAAAGAACAAGCGGGGGCGGGCATCGACCAGTGCAACGCCGAAGAATTTGAAAAATTCACTTCTTACAACAACAGCTACAAAAGTCGCTTCAATTTCCCTTTTATCATGGCGGTGAAGGGAGCCAATCGTTACCAAATTCTTGAGTCGTTCGAGATGCGATTAGGAAATGATAGTGAAACTGAGTTTGCTACGGCGATTCAAGAGATCAACAAGATCGCGATGTTTCGTCTCTGGGATATGTAAGTTAACGGAGTTAACAGCTATCTCAGCCCAGTCTTAGTGCGCTAAGAGCACGCTTTATAAGCGAATAAGCCACTGAGTTCTCATTTTATTATTACTTGATTAATTGGATAGGATTACACGGACATGACCCAAACATTTGAACAATACATAAACCTTGCAGACGAAAAACTCGGCGCAGAAGCTACCTTCGCAACAGACGATTTTTTTGCAGATAAAAGCCGTCTTCTCAGCCACGCAGCGCCAGAGTGGAAAGACGACTTATACGACGATAACGGCAAGTGGATGGACGGTTGGGAAAGCAGACGTAAACGTGGTGAAGGTTACGACTACTGTGTCGTTCGCCTTGGCCTAGCTGGCACCATTGCTGGCGTTGATATTGATACCTCATTCTTCACAGGTAACTTCCCACCTTCGGCATCAATTGACGCGTGTTATTCACCACAAGGTGAGCCAACAGACGCAACAGAGTGGCAAGAAATTCTGCCTTCAATGGCATTGCAGGGTGATCATCATCATCTTGAAGCAATCGAAAGTGACCAAGTATTTACGCACCTACGTTTGAACATCTACCCAGATGGCGGTGTCGCACGCTTACGTGTTTATGGTCGACCAAGTGTCGATTGGGAAGCAATAGATTCTCAGCAACAAGTTGACCTAGCATCGGTTGAACACGGTGGCCGAGCACTCGCATGTAGTGACGAACACTACGGAAACAAAGCCAACATCTTAGGCCCAGGCCGCGGTGAAAACATGGGTGACGGTTGGGAAACAGCGCGTCGTCGTACACCGGGTAACGACTGGGTTATCGTGGCACTAGGCCACCCAGGTAACATCGAACGCATCGTTGTTGATACGGCTCATTTCAAAGGTAACTACCCTGACAGCTGCTCAATTCAAGCGGCTTACGTGAAAGGCGGTACCGACGACCAAGTGGAAACACAAAGCCTATTCTGGCGTGAACTGTTGCCTGCACAAAAGCTGCAAGCGCACGAGATTCACGAATTCATTTCTGAGGTAAACGACCTTGGTGCGATTACCCACGTACGTGCAAACATATTCCCAGATGGTGGTATCAGCCGTTTGCGTCTGTTTGGTACGAAAGCGAAATAGGAAATGAGTATGAGTAATGGAATACGTCGTTTATCCATCGAACCGTTAACCAAGCAGGCTTTTGCAGAGTTTGGCGATGTTATCGAGTCCGATAATAGTGATTTCTTCATGATCAACAGTGGATCAACACGCCGCTACCACAAGTTAGCGACAACGGATGTGCAAGACCAAGACGGAGAAGCCATCATCAGCATCTTCCAAGCCACACCGTTGAGCTACCCACTGACCATCAAAATGTTAGAGCGTCATCCACTTGGCTCTCAGGCATTCATTCCATTACTTGGTCAACCCTATTTAATTGTTGTTGCGCCAAAAGGCGACGATCCAACATTAGCCAATAGCCGAGCTTTCTTGAGCAACGGCCGTCAAGGAGTGAACTATCACAAAGGGGTGTGGCATCACCCAGTTCTCGCCCTCACCGATCAAGACCAGTTCTTGATCGTCGATAGAGGCGGCGAAGGGCATAACTGTGACGAAGTTTATTTCGACAGCGACCGAGTGGCATTGCATTTGGACGACTTGCCAACGGACGACAATAAGGAAGAGCAACGCTTAGCTAAAGCGTTGTGATACAGGAGTTTATTATGGATCCGCATATTACAGAATGGTTGAACTTAGCAATACGCTGGGCTCACATGATTGTTGGTGTTGCGTGGATAGGCGCATCATTTTACTTTGTTTGGTTAGAGAACAACCTTAACCGAGTAAACCCAAAAACGGGCCTTTCAGGCGACTTATGGGCAATTCACGGCGGTGGTATTTATCACCTAGAGAAGTACAAACTTGCGCCACCAGAGATGCCAGAGCACCTGCACTGGTTTAAATGGGAAGCCTACTTCACGTGGATCACCGGTGTGTGTCTACTGGGTGTGGTTTACTACCTCAACGCTGAGATTTACCTGATTGCACCGGGCTCTGGCCTTGATTCAACAACGGCAATCGCGATTGGTATTGGTTCATTCGTTGCTGGTTGGTTTATCTACGATCTACTGTGTGACTCACCATTAGGTAAAACCCCCGTGTTGCTTGGTGTTGTGCTGTTTGTGCTGCTTGTTGCTGCGACCTATGGTCTAACCCAAGTGTTCAGTGGTCGTGGCGCTTACATCCATGTTGGTGCGATCATTGGTACCATCATGGTGGGTAACGTATTCCGCGTTATCATGCCTGCGCAGCGTAACTTGGTGAAAGCGATAGAAGAGAAGCGCGAACCGGATCCGGCACTGCCAGCGAAAGGCTTACTGCGTTCTCGTCACAACAACTACATGACACTGCCAGTGCTGTTCATCATGATCAGTAACCACTTCCCAAGCACTTATGGCTCGGAATATAACTGGCTGATTCTTGCTGGCTTAGCGATCTTCAGTATCTTAGTGCGTCACTACTTCAACACGCGTCATGGTAGCCAAAAGTTTGCATGGACAATACCAGTAGCAGCATTGGGTATGATCACGCTTGCGTTTGTTACCTCACCTTACGCGAAAAAACAGATGACTCCGGTTGTGCAAGCACCAGTGGTTCAAGAAGTGCAAGTCAGCGCGACTGAATCGGCGACAGAAGAGGCTGTTTCGAACAGCACAGCTTCAACTTCGGCAGATGCCCCAGTTGTACCTGCAGACCACGCAATGCAAACGGCTAGCGCAGGCGTCAGCTTTGAAACCATCAACAAGGTCATTCAAGAGCGCTGTTCTGTGTGTCACTCTTCAACCCCTAGTCACGCCGCTTTTGCTGCTGCGCCTGCGGGTGTGATGTTTGATACCCCAGAAGAGATTAAAGCCAACGTACCAAGGATTGTTGCTCAAACCGTAACAACCAAGGTGATGCCGCTCGGCAACATGACTCAAATGACCGACGAAGAACGCGCACTCATCGGCACTTGGGTAGAGCAAGGCGCTACGCTTCAATAATGATGTGAATCCTTTACCTAAGAGCATGAGTCTTAGGTGAGGCTTGGGGAGAGTTTGGTTTCGGGCACGCGCCGAACTCATCCCACCCTGTTTCCCCGGTTCCTATAACCGGGGTTTTTGTTTTTCTAGGAGTGCTCAAAAGCATCTCGAATAGCTTTAATTCAGCCGCTACTTCCAAGTTGATTACTTAATAATCTTGCGGCTGTTACGTTGCCAACTATTTATCTCATCTTTCGTATATCGACTTGTCTTTTGTATGCGTTCAAGTTCATTGTGTGTGGTAATATATTTTCTTTTAAAATTAGCCAACTAAATGAAATCCTTGTTTGAACATTTTGCAAATGCTACGAGACATATGCAGAACGTTTACATTACTGTCTTCTTAACAGCAGTGGTGTTATTGAAAATCACATTGTCAATTTATACGTCTTCCACAGATACTACTTTGGCTGATTATGTTGCCGGAAACCTTTTGCCAGAGCTCTCTGGAATGATCATTGAGCTAGTGGTTATTCTCTTTGTCATTGATGCTATTCAAGGTAAAGAATTAAAGCGCCGAGAAGAGGCCGGCAGACTAGAAAGCTTGCGCAAGCAAATTATGCTTGAACGCCGTCTTCGAGCTCAATTGAGGTTTCTTACGAGACGTATTTTTAATGATGTTGAGCTTTCTGATGGAAAAATGGGGGCTAGCTTTTTGTTTCATGCCGCTGAACATGAGAAGAATCAACAGATACTTGAAGAGTTTAAGAGTTCTTTGGTAGAGGAACTTCATAGTGACTTGTTTAAAGAGAATCTACTTGAAGTATGCTTGACTGAGCAGCCTCTAATTCTTGCATTATCACCAGTTTGTTCGGAGCTTAGCGACCGCCATGTTAAGGCTTGGATGTCTATTGCTCATTATCTTCAGCAGATTAATGCTGGCAATAATATTACTCAAAACACAGACAGGTTGATTGCATGGATCGCGTTTTTTGATAAGCAAACCGTTAGCCAAGGTTTACTTGTTTAGGTATGGCTTTATAGCGTGATTTTTGTATCAACAAGATCGAGAGCTTTTGTTAAAGACTACTGCATGAGGAGTATGTTACTCATTTTTCGATGTAGCAATTAGGTTCTTAAAGGTTTACCACTAAAATTTGGAGTTTATGTATGCCGTATGAATTAAGTTCGAGGTTGGTTATTGGTGTTGCTTCTAGTGCAATGTTTGATTTGACAAAGTCTGATTCAGTTTTTCGTACAAAAGGCGAAGAAGAATATAGAAAATATCAATCCGATAATATAGATGCACCTTTAGATAAAGGGGTATCTTTTTCGTTTGTAAAACGACTACTCTCTCTAAACAATTTGAGTAATGATCCAGAGTCTGACCCATTAGTTGAAGTCGTCTTATTGTCACGAAATGACCCTGACACAGGACTTCGAGTTATGAAGTCAATTAAACATCATAATTTACCTATTTCACGCGCAATTTTTATGCAAGGTAAGTCTCCGTATGAGTACATCCCTGCATTAAGTATCTCTTTATTTTTGTCTGGTAACTCTTTTGATGTCAAAGAAGCGATTGCGTTGGGTTACCCGGCTGGTCATGTAATGAAATCGACAATTATTGATGGCGATGATGATGACTTAAGAATTGCGTTCGACTTTGATGGAGTTCTTGCTGATGACGAATCAGAAACTGTTATGCATACCACAAATGATCTTAGCCAATTTCATGAACATGAAACAAGGAATGTTTTACAGCCTCATAACCCTGGCCCATTGAAGGAATTTTTAGTCAAGATATCAGCTATTCAAAAAATAGAAGAAAAGAAGAAGCAATCAGAACCAGATTATAAAAATAGACTAAGGGTATCAATTGTGACTGCTCGAAATGCTCCCTCGCATGAAAGAGCGTTAAACACGTTGAAAGATTGGGGAGTAATGACAAATGATGCGTTTTTCTTGGGTGGTGTTGATAAAGGGTTAGTCCTAGGCGTTCTTAAACCCCATATATTCTTTGATGATCAATCTGGTCATTTAAGTTCTACTAGTTCTGTAGCTCCTTCAGTTCATATACCGTTTGGTGTCAAAAATTCGGAGTCAGTTTTAGAAAAAGAGCTTGCGTAAAAGACATTAAAAGTACGAATAGGTGTTTATAACGATCATTCATATCGTTGGTGGGTCACCTAATTGATTATGTTGTTTCTAACATTAGGGAAATGTTTTTACGTAGGAAATTCAGTATAAGGTTCTTGATATGAATCTCTACCCATGGCATTTTTAGTCCGAATTGACTTTAGTTAGGACAAAAAATGGAAGACTTGATAGTCGCGTATTTTAGGGCATTGAGCTCATTCTTTAGGTATCTGTTTCAGTCGATATTGATTGAGTTCATTGGTTACGGAGCTGGCTGGATAGTCTGTAAAGTATTCACATTAGGGCGCTTCCCTCCATTGGTTCCAACCGAAAAAGAGCGAACCAGAATCTCTTATATCGGAGCTATTAGCATCGTGTTGCTTCTGTTAGCAATTGGTGTGTTCAATAGTTTGTGATTCGGAGTAAGGATATATGAAATTTTACCCCGCGAAGCAATACCAAGCAGCTTGCCACGAGCTGTTTGTCCGATACGAACGTGACATTAAAAAACTAGTCCCTAATGCGAGAATTGAGCACGTAGGCGCATCTTCTATTCCTTTTGCCGTGTCTAAGGGCGATCTAGATATCTTCGTTGGTGTTGAGCTTAATGAGCTTGAGGATGTTATAGAGAGACTCACAACACTCGGCTTCAATGAGAAACTCGATACCTTAAGAACGCCGGAACTGTGTATGTTGGAGTCTACATCAGGGGATGATGTGGCGTTGCAAATAGTTGCCAATGGTTCTGAGTTCGAATGTTTTCTAAGGTTTCGTGACAAGCTACGTACGGATCCGGAATTAGTGGAGCAATACAACACCCTCAAAATGTCTTGTGAAGGTTGGTCGCAAGAAGAGTACCGTGAAAAGAAAGCGGATTTCATTGAGTATGTATTGGAGCTGAAATAGCCAGTCGCCTTGTGATAGATTGAGTGAGGTTAGTGCCACAGCCATGGCTTTCCATTTCCCACCAATTCCTCTAGGTAGGCTTATGATTACAATTAGAAAAGCGGTTGAGTCTGATGCTCAGGATATTTTCGATATTCGAAGCCGCGCCATTATCGAAAAGTGTTCCGCTTATTACTCAGAAGAACAGCTGTCAATATGGACGCAGGGTGGAATGTCTGATGGATTCATAAGCGATGTAGTCCAAACCTTTCACGTTTCAGAAGTTGATGGTCGAGTGATTGGCAGCGGTAAGATCAACATCGAAACCGGTATGGTTGATGCTATTTTTGTTGCCCCAGATTTTTCCGGAAAAGGCGCAGCGAAGCAGATGTTGCAGTTCTTAGAGGAACTCGCGATTCAACACAATTTGCCGTTAATGAAGTTAGAATCGACTCTGAATGCCGCTGCGTTTTATCGTGCGTGTGGCTTTATTGGTGATGAACTTTCCACTTATCACTCTCCTAGAGGTATTAGCCTCGATTGCATCCCGATGGAAAAGCCGTTAGTTGCTTAAATAAACAGCGCCAACGCCAATTGTTGGTGCTGTTTTTACTTTCCTCTTACACTCTTTTCAAATATCGAATTTAGTATCAAATTTCTCTTTGTTATACAGGCAAGTCTCTCATTATGAAGAACTTCTTTGATAGCGAACTCATGCTCTCTAGCTCTTTGAATTTCGTTTTGCTATCGCTTGGGCTAACGCTCCTTTTTCATCTTCCGATTTGGTGTGGGTTCAACTTGAGCCGACGAAAATGGAAGCTCATGGATTATTTATGGCCGTTCTTGGCGGGTATCGGGATGCTGGGTGCGGTGTCTGAGATTCGTGCGAAAGTAGCGGGCGATTGGGTTGAAACCGAACAAACCAGAGCGGTGGCGATTTTAGAATCGGTTCAGCAGTTTTCTTTGGATAAGCTGCGAAGTGATACCTGCACAGGTCAACCATCTTTGGATAATCACGCTCAGCACCATGAAGCGTGTTTGTGGTATTTGAATACGGCGATCACGTTCAAAGACGTTGATTTCACCTTGTTACCCAACGCATCGGATTTTACAGTTCCTGCGCCTAGTGTATCGCTGGTGGAAAGTGATGCCGTGTGGGTGGATGGTATGCTGAGTCAGTATGAGATGCAGAAAAACCAATACATAAAAACCAGAGAAGCGCAGGTGAAGCAGCCATTAGAAAGCCTCTTCTGGTATGTGAGTCCTTACTTAGTCTGTTTCGCTATTGCGTTGCGTTTGACGAAAGTGACCGCAGAGCTCAAATTAGATAAGTGCGCATAGTTTGAGTTCCTATACCCAGATAGAAAAGGTGAAGTAATGAATGTGAGTGAGTTTTCTCAGTTGGTGGGTTTGTCAGCCCACACGCTTCGCTACTATGAAAAAATCGGCTTGTTGAAAAATGTTCAGCGAAACAGCAGCGGGCATCGAGTCTATACATCGAAAGACGTTACCTGGATTGAGTTCGTGAAGCGCTTAAAAGACACCGCAATGCCACTGGATGAGATTTTAGAATACGCAAAGCTAAGGGAATTAGGGCCAGAATCGACTTCGCAGCGCCAAGTGTTGCTCGAACAACATCAACAGAATTTGAGGTCCCATATCGAAGAGCAGCAAAAGCATCTGGCTGCGCTAGAGCAAAAAATTAGTTTGTATCGAGATGGAAAAGTCCGTTGACTTAGAGTCGACTCTAACTTGTAAGGTGTTCCTGTGAACTATAAATACAGGAACAAACTCATGAATCAATCACGTTTCGACATTGGCTTAGAAAGACTTAATCATATCGACGGAGAAGCAGGGCAACAGGTTATTGAAAGCCTGCAAGACATCTGCCCTGATCTTGCAAAATATACTATCGAGTATCCTTTTGGTGATATCTATTCACGCCCCGGTTTGGATTTGAAATCACGAGAGATCGCGACCGTCGCTGCCCTTACCGCACTCGGTAATTGTGTCCCTCAGCTTAAGGTGCATTTGAATGCGGCACTCAATGTAGGATGCAGTGAAGAAGAGATTAAAGAAGTGATACTGCAGATGTCGGTGTATGCGGGATTCCCTTCGGCATTAAATGGCATGTTCGCATTTAAAGAGGTGCTTGCGGAGAGAAACACAGCTTGAGATAAATAGAAAATATAGTCTGAAAAGGGAGCGTCAACTTTGCTAAGTTGCGTTCCCTTTTTATTGATTGGCTAAGTTTTAAAGGTCGTAAACCTGAAGGTTCGCGGTTCTTTAAGATGACATAGACAGCGCGAATGACAGCAAGATAGGTAAAGTCACCACACTCAGGAAGTTGCCGAACAACACCATAGATGCGACCTTGGGAGGCTCGACATTGAACCTTTCTGCAAACAGGTAGTTCATCACGGCAGGTGGCAGCATGGTGAACAGCACCATCATTTGTAGGTGCAGCGTTGGCAGCGGGATAAAGAAGTAGATGATGGCGAAGGCGATGGCACCAGTGAACAGCGATTGAGCCGTACACAGCAAGCCAACTTTTAATCCACTTAGCTTCAAGTTCACCATTTGCGAACCCAACGACAACAGCATGATAGGCACGGCTGCTTGGCCGAGTAGCGATGTGGCTTCATAGATTGGATTCCAGACTGCAATTCCAGACAGGTTGAGCGTCATCGCTAATGCTGCGGCTAAGAATATCGGCATCTTGAGGATCTGTTTGATCGGGTTACCTTCACTCAGCAGTGCTAAACCGACACTAATATGAACACACGCCGATACCACAAACAGCAGTACTGCAGGGGCTAATGCACTCTCACCAAAGGTATACGTGAATAGGGGAATCGCGAGGTTGCCACTGTTGCGGAACATGTGTGGCGGAGCCCAAGCTTTGAAGTTGAGCTTAAAGATCTTACAGATTGGTATCATCAATAAAGCAGGCACCAACACCGCGACCAAAGAGGCGGTGATGAGTGGCAGTTGTTCGGTGTCGAGAGGCATGGTGGTCAGCGATGCAAATACTAGCGCAGGAATACACACATCCATGTTGATGCGATTGATCGGTTTGAAATCGGGCTTGAGCCAACGACCCACCGCAAAGCCAGCACTGGCTAAAGCAAAAACGGGAAACAGAATGCTGACGACCTGTTCGAACATAGAATTCCTTTCTAAGCGAGAGTGATGATTTGTTTTAAACGGACAAATTACAACCTAATGCCATTAAACCTAACCTATCAACATAAGGCAGCCGCGTCATGGGTGTGGAGCACACCACGAGCAATTATTTGTATTTCTTTGAATTAGGGACAAAAAAAGACCAGCGGCGTTAACGGCTGGTCTTTAAAAGCTAGGCGAATCTGGACGGGTTCTTAACAACAAAGGTTACCTAGCGTGTGTTTATTAGCGAACTAACTAACGAGCTTCTTGTAATCTTTGAAATTCACATCGTAGGCTTTCTCGCCGTAGATGTAAGTCTCGCTGACGGTTCTGTCGTCACCCAGGCTCATCAATACAAATAGCTTCTCTTCAAGCTTGGTCGCTTGTTCCATTCTAAAGCGCATCAATTGTGTGGCGTGTAAGTCCAACACCACGAAATCGGCTTCTTTTCCTACTTCCAAGTTGCCAATCTTGTCTTCTAAATGCAGTGAACGTGCACCACCTAATGTGGCTAAGAATAGCGACTTAGCTGGGTGCAATTTCTTATGTTGAAGCTGCATGATCTTATAGGCTTCACTCATGGTTTGTAGGATTGAGAAGCTAGTGCCTGCGCCGACATCAGTCCCCATACCAACACGAATGCCGTGCTCTTCCATTTCTGGTAATCGGAATAAACCTGAGCCTAAGAACAGGTTAGAGGTCGGGCAGAAAGCAATGGCAGATTCCGTGTCGGCTAGGCGCTTACATTCGCAATCAGACAAGTGAATGCCATGGGCGAAAACCGAACGTTTGTGCAGTAGGCCATAGTGGTCATACACATCCAAATAGCTGTCGCGCTCTGGGAACAGTTCTTTTACCCATTCAATCTCTTTCTCGTTTTCAGAAAGGTGAGTGTGCATGTACACGTCTGGATATTCTTCTAGCAGTTTACCGACAGTGGCAAGTTGCTCTGGTGTGCTGGTTGGCGCAAAACGAGGTGTCACCGCGTAAAGCAAACGGCCGCGGTTATGCCATTTCTCAATCAGTTCCTTGGAGTCTGCGTAGCCAGATTCTGGTGTGTCGGTGAGGTAATCAGGCGCATTGCGATCCATCAATACCTTACCTGCGATCATGCGTAGGTTGCGCTTCTCAGCTTCTTCAAAGAACACGTTAACCGACTCTTTGTGCACGGTACCGAACACGAGTGCAGTGGTGGTACCGTTGCTTGCTAATTCGTCTAGGAATAGCTTCGCCACTTTGTGTGCATAAACTGGGTTTTTGAAGCGTTTTTCTTCTGGGAAGGTGTAGTTCTCTAACCAATCAAGTAGCTGCTCACCGTAAGACGCGATCATCCCTGTTTGAGGGTAGTGGATGTGCGTATCAATAAAGCCAGAGGTAATCAGCTTGTCTTTGTATTTTTTTACTTCGAGTGTTTTTGGTTGGCGAGCCAATACCTCATCGGCATGGCCTAAGTCGACGACATGGCCGTTCTCAACCACTAAAACACCGTCTTCAAAATAGTCGTAAGACTCATCGATACCGACGTCTTTTGGGTCGGCGACGCTGTGTAAAATGCTGGCGCGATAAGCTTTGCGTTGCGTTGTCATGTTTACTTCCTTTTAATGACTTCAGCGACGTTATGGCCACTGAAGCTTTGCGACTTTTATTAGGCGATCTTCTCTTCCAATGGTGGTTCGCCTACGTCGCTTGGTTGACTGTGTTGATCGGTCAAATCCTGATTTCGATATTGTTTGGTTGGGCGCTTTTGTTCAAGTGCTTGCCCTTGATAGTGTGCGATCAGTTCACCTGCAACCGATACTGCAATTTCGGCAGGATGTTTGCCATTCACCGCACTAATGCCAATCGGGCAAAGCATAGTTTCAATTTGCTCTTGGCTATAGCCGCGTTGCTCTAAGCGGAAGTCGAACTTCTTGCGCTTAGTGAGCGATCCAATCATGCCAAAGTAACGGCTGTCTTCACGGTCGATAATGGCTTTGGTTAGGTCAAAATCGAGCTGATGGTTGTGCGTCATCACTAGGTAATAGCTGTTCGGTGGCATGTGTTTCACTTCGCCAACCGGATCGTCTGAGACAAGCTTCTTCACACCGTGTGGTAGCGCTTCAGGGAATACTTCTTCGCGTTCATCAATCCAGGTCACGCGGAAGGGTAGGGTTGCGACAATGTGCAGCAGCGCTTTGGCAACATGACCTGCGCCAAACAGCACAAGATGGTTCTGCTGAGTGCCAATCGGCTCAAAGCTTAACGTTGCCATTCCGCCACAACATTGACCTAAACGAGCACCTAGGTTGAAGCGTTCCACTTTGAGTGATTTCTCACTGGCAATCAGCATCTCTCGAGCCATTTTAGTGGCCACATGTTCAAGGTGACCACCACCAATCGTAGCGATGATTCGGTCACGAGTGACAAGCATTTTGGTGCCCGCATCGCGTGGAACGGAACCTCTGTCTTCAAGAACCGTCACCATCACACACGGTTCGTAGTTCTCTTCCAGTTTTGCCAGTTCGTGAATCCAATTATCCTTAAACATACGTCCTCCTAAATCCCTTTATGCTTCCTAAGCTATTTATAGGTGCTCTAAGCTATTTATTGCGCCCTAAGCGGTCTATATAAACCGAGCCCTAAGCTGTTTCTGATTGAGCATCGACCGAAGTCGGAGCCGTTTCAGTGACCTCCTGTATCGCCATCAGAATACGCTCTGGCGTTGCTGGTGTGTTGAGCTTAGGAATCGCTCCATCAACGGCCACGTAGCTAATCGCATCTTTCAATGCACTCCATACCGACATACCCAACATGAAAGGTGGCTCACCCACGGCTTTCGAGTTGAATACTGTGTCTTCTGGGTTGCTGCGGTTTTCCAAAAGGTGCGTTCTGAAATCAATTGGCATATCAGCAATCGCAGGGATTTTGTAGCTTGCAGGGCCGTTGGTCATTAAGCGGCCTTGCTGGTTCCACACCAACTCTTCCGTTGTTAACCAACCGACACCTTGTACAAAGCCACCTTCGACTTGGCCGATATCAATCGCCGGGTTCAATGAAGCGCCTACGTCATGCAGAATATCGACACGCAGAATCTTGTTCTCGCCAGTCAGGGTATCGATGATGATTTCTGAACAAGAAGCACCATAGGCGTAGTAGTAGAACGGACGACCACGCGCCTTCTCGTGATCGTAATAGATCTTCGGAGTGCGATAGAAGCCAGTGCTTGATAGCGAGATTTGGTTGAACCAAGCCAGTTCAACAAATGAGTTGAAGGTCATGATCTCATCGCGGATCTGCACCATGCCGTTTTTAAACACCACTTCTTCAGGCCACACTTTGAAGTGCGAAGAAGCGAAGTCGATCAGGCGCTGCTTAATGGTTATTGCGGCGTTTTGCGCGGCCTTACCGTTGAGGTCGGCGCCCGATGAGGCTGCGGTTGGTGATGTGTTCGGAACTTTGTCTGTGTTTGTAGCGGTGATCTGGATACGTTCGACATCGACTTGGAACTCCTGTGCAACGATTTGTGCCACTTTGATGTTCAAGCCTTGCCCCATTTCCGTACCACCGTGATTCAAATGAATACTGCCATCGGTGTAGATATGGATAAGCGCACCTGCTTGGTTCAAGAAAGTCGCAGTAAACGAGATGCCGAATTTCACTGGTGTGATAGCAAGGCCTTTCTTCAAGATAGGGCTCTGCCTGTTGAACTCAGCGATTTCTTTACGACGTGCGTGATAGTCACTGCTGCGTTCAAGCTGTTCGGTTATCTCAGGTAAAAAGTTGTCTTCAACGGTTTGGTAGTAATGGGTCACATTACGGCCTTCTTCGCCGTAGTAGTTCGCTTTACGTACTTCCAAAGGATCTTTTTTCAGGTAACGCGCAATCTCGTCCATGATGTGTTCAATCGTCATCATGCCTTGCGGGCCACCAAAGCCACGGTAAGCGGTGTTCGATGCGGTATTGGTTTTGCATCGATGACCGACCACAGTTGCATCGCCTAGATAATAAGCGTTGTCTGAGTGGAACATCGCGCGGTCGACAATAGAACTTGATAAGTCTGGTGAGTAACCACAGTTACCTGTAACGGTAATGTCGGCACCTTGAATCACACCGTTGTCGTCAAAACCGACTGTATATTGATTGTAGAACGGGTGGCGTTTACCGGTTTGCTGCATGTCTTCATTACGCAGCAGACGCATTTTGGTCGGTCGGCCTGTAAGGTGGGCAATCACCGCAGCCATACAGGCTGGAGAGGCTGCTTGAGTCTCTTTACCACCGAAACCACCACCCATACGACGCATATCAATCACGACTTTGTGCATCGGCACGCCAATCACTTCCGCAACCAGCTTTTGAACTTCGGTCGGGTTCTGTGTAGAGGTGTAGACGATCATGCCGCCGTCTTCGGTTGGCATTACACTACTGATTTGCGTTTCTAGGTAGAAGTGTTCTTGGCCACCGATCTCTAGGTCACCAGAGATCACGTGTTTCGCTTTTTTCAGTGCTGCTTTTGAGTCACCACGCTGTTGAGTGTGGCTTTCTGTTACGAAGTGCTCTTTTGCCAGCGCTTCTTTCACATCAAGAATGGCTGGTAGCTCTTCGTATTCAATAACGGCTGCGTGCGCGGCTTTGCGTGCGGTTTCTAGATCGTTAGCTGCCACAGCAATCACAGGTTGGCCGTAGTATTCTACTTTGCCATCGGCAAGCAGTGGGTCGCCCGGTAGGATTGCACCAATGTCCAATTCACCTGGTACGTCTTTGGCTTGAATGGCAATCGCCACGCCTTCAAATTCGTAACACGGTGATAAATCTATATTGGTAATGTTCGCGTGTGCTTGAGTGCTCAGGCGTGCGTAGACGTGCAGCTGATTTGGGAACTCTAGGCGGTCGTCAATGTATACCGCTTCGCCCGTGACTTGCTTGGCTGCACTGTCGTGTTTTACGCTTTTACCTACGCCAGTTTTTAGGGCTTGTTTTGCAATGGTAACCATCTCTTCGTGGGTCATCGCATTGCTCTTGTGAACAGAGGAATTTGATTTAGACATAAGACGTTACCCTTGTTTCGATTTGGTTGTTTTTGTTCTGCTGTTCAATGAAGTAACGACGCAACATATTGGCTGCCGACAATGAACGGTATTCTTGGCTGGCACGGAAATCAGATAGCGGCTCAAAGTCGTTATACAGTTCCTGCATCGCTAACTTAATATTAGCGTCTGTCCATGGTTTGCCTAATAACGTATTTTCACAACGCGCCGCGCGCTTAGGTGTTGCAGCCATACCGCCGAAAGCGATACGAGCGTAAGAAACCTTGCCGTCTTCGATTTGAATATCAAACGCACCACACACCGCAGAGATGTCGTCGTCTAAACGTTTAGACAGTTTGTAAGCTCGGAAGCTGTCGTTAGTTGGCTTAGGAATGATGATCTGTTCAATGAACTCACTCTCTTTTTGCGCCGTCACTTTGTAGCTGATGAAGTAATCTTCAATCGGCATGGTGCGTGACTCGTCACCGCAACGAAGTTTGATCTTTGCGTTAAGGGCAATCAGCAGAGGAGGGGTGTCACCGATAGGCGAAGCATTCGCTACATTACCGCCGATGGTGCCTTGGTTACGCACTTGCAGTGAAGCAAAGCGATGCAGCAGTTCACCAAAATCTGGGTAGTGTTTTTTCAATAGTGAGTAAGAATCACTGATAGGCAGGTTGGCACCAATGATTAGATCGGTGTCGGTCTCTTCACATACCTTCATGTCTTCAACAAGGTTCACGCTGATCAGTGTTTCAATCTCACGATGGAATTGCGTCACTTCCAGCGCTAAATCCGTACCGCCAGCAACCAGCTTAGCGTTCGGGTGGGCTTGAAAAAGCTTGGCCAACTCATCGGTGCTTTTTGGGGAAAAAGCGGTGAGGTGACCAAGGCGTAAGTTGGCCTCAGTGTCTTGAATGCTTTCTAGCTTCTTGATGGTGTTGCGTTCAAGTTCAGCAAATTGGTCGATCAAAGGTTGGTCTGTTGAAAGTGACATCGCAGCATCAACAATTGGTCGGTAGCCTGTACAACGACATAGGTTACCCGCCAGTGATTCCATGACGTCTTCTTTGCTCGCATCGGGTTTGTTTTTGCCTAGCGCAAACATCGACATGATGAAGCCCGGCGTGCAGTAACCACACTGTGAACCGTGAAAATCAACCACCGCTTTTTGCACTGGGTGCAATGAGCGATCTCGATTTTGCAGATCTTCTACTGTGATCAGTTGCTTGCCATGCAGCGCTGAAACGAACGTAAGGCAAGAGTTCACCGAGCGGTATTGCAGTTGTCCATCAACCACTTCACCCAGAACTACCGTACATGCGCCACAGTCGCCCGACCCACAACCTTCTTTTGTACCCGTCTTATTTATCTTGGTACGAAGGTAGTTGAGCACTGTCATATTTGGCGACAGATTATCTTCGCGTCTTATTTCCTGATTGAGCAAAAAAGTAATCAAGAGACCTCCTTGTAAATCGACATATTTCCATGTGTATTCTTTTTGACTTCTAGGTCAATAATTATCCATCCTGACCCTGCGGTCAACTATTTATTTACAAAAATGTAACAAATATGACTTGTCGTGAATTGTATACAATTTAATTTTGGTCATAGTCGTCTGTTTTATAAGGGTTTGGATTGAGATTGAACAGTTTTATGGTGTGAATGAATAGATAGCTATGTATACAAGATAAAGACAAGATTTATGGCACTGTTGGGAGTGATTCTGTAGAGGCTAAGATCGTTGTTGAGGGCAGAATAGACTGTATTTTTAGATGGATGTGAGTCGATCGTCGTATTTATTTTTAGGGGAGAGGGCATAAAAAAGAGAAGTAAACGCAGAGGCTTACTTCTCTCCTGTATTGTTAATAAAAAGCTGTTAACAAAAAGCTGTTAACAGATGGTTATCAATCGTTTGTTGAATCGTCTATGACTTACTCTTAAGCAGATCTGAGAACACGACATGCAGATCACTAGAAGCTGTGCTGCTGTCTAGGTTGAGCTTCGAACGAATATGGCTTAGGTGTTCTTGCATCAACTCTACGGCTTGTTGTTCATTGCCTGACTCTATCGCATCCAGTAAGCCTGAGTGTTCGTCTAGAGAACAGTTCGAGTGGTTGCCCGTTTCGTACTGAGCGATCAGCAGTGAAGTTTGCGATACCAAGCTGCGTTGGAAAGCCAGCAGTGGCGCGTTCTCTGCCATTTCAGCCAATTTGATGTGGAACTCACCAGACAAACGTAGGCCAGAGCCGTAATCGCCTTGGTCGAAAGCACAGTTCTCTTTCGCGACTAATTTTCTGCATTCTTCTATTTGAGCTTTGGTTGCGTTTTTCACCGCCAGCTCAGTGATAGCAATTTCCATCACTTCACGTGCTTTAAAGATTTGTTTGGCTTCGTCAACCGTTGGCGCAGCAATCACGGCTCCTCGGTTAGGACGGATCACCACAACTTGTTCTAAAGAAAGACGCAGCAAGGCACGGCGGATAATAGTACGGCTAACGCCAAAGATTTCTGCTAGTGCTTCTTCGCTTAATTTGGTGGCTGGTGGCAGCCTTTGTTCTAGTATCGCGTCGAAGATATGGCAGTAAACAACATCGTCTTGAGTCTGGCCTGTTACTTTCGTTTTTACACCTTTGGAGACAGAGTTTTTGAGAACTGTCATAGAGATAAGGGCCCTTGTTTAGTCGAGTTGGGTTGGTCGAGAATAATTCATGAGTATTACTCTATATTGTATACATTTATCTATACAATGCCACTGGATGAAAGTGCGATGCACGCTTATTTGTTAATGAATTATAACATTTAGTTTGCAGGGAACTGTGTGCAATCTTTAGCTTTAAGCCATTTCTAATCCAACTAAACTCGATTATCACCGCAGCTGTAGGCAACGATTTGGCTGATTTCGCTCAAGCTACGACCTGACTGTTGTTGCCATTCGTTGAAGGCTTTACCCGCTGCCAGTTGTGCTCGCTTGGTGTTACGACCGCTATCAACCACGTCTGTGCTGCGTAGGTGTGCTTCAACATCTGATGACAAGATGAAGGTATCTTTACCCATTTGGCGCAGAGTGTAGGCACCAGTGTTACCGCCTAATCGCTTGCCGTGTTTCTTCAGATAATCCCAAAGTTCAGTGATACGTTCTGATGGCCAGTCGGCAATCATTTGTGAGAAGGAATCCGCTTCACGCTTGGCATTGTGGATCATCATTGCGTTGGCAGGGATGGTCATCACCTTGGTGAGGTGGCGAATAATGCGTGGATCTTGCGCTTTTTGTTCCCACATCTCATTCGGCAGCATCAGCATTTTTTCGATATTGAATTCAAAGAACACTTCTTCAAATTGCGGCCATTTCTTTCTCACCACATTCCACGAAATACCACACTGGAATACTTTTTCAGTAAAGGCGGCTAGCCAACGATCGTCGGTGATTTGTGATAGCTCGGCTTGTGAAAGGGGCGCACGAATAATTTTTTCGAGTTCGGCCGCTCCGCCTTTGCGGTGAGCTGCACGTTGGTAAATAGTATCGAATTTTTCTTGGGTCATGAAGGTTCCAAATTACATCTGTGTATCTTGAGTATGTAGCCAATGCTTAATGATATGGGGTCAAATCTAGTAATTAAAACGAACTAGCTAAGCTTTAATTCCATTTGATATAGAGGCCAGGTTTTGCCATTGAATTCTTTGAACTTGGGTTCTTTGTCGACCACTTGAAAGCCAGCTTTGTCGTAGCAACGTTTTGCTCCGATATTCTGCTGAAATACCGCCAAGCTGATGGTGGTGACATCAGGGATTTGTTTCGCAGCGTCTAATGCACTTTCTATCATGGATTGCCCAAACCCTTTGCCTCGTTGGTTTGGGTGAATGGCCACTCGGCAGAATCGAAGTTCACTGTCTGACATACGTTGAAACTCCATAAACCCGCTCAGTTCTGAGTTATTGCCGTTCGAATTCAGTTCAGAGAGAGCACTAGACTCAGAGAAGGTATATAGCTCAACTTGAGGCTCTTGAGAGCGTTCGATGATGGAGGCGGCTTCTAACGGCCAACCAAAGGTTCGTCCGCCCCACAGTACATAGTCTTCGAGTGATGTGAACCAAGTGACGATCTCATTGGCATCGGAGGCTTTAAAGCGGTTTATTTCCATATCCTTGTCTCTTCCTTATCGCGTGTCTCTTTTTCTAAACCGCTAAACTTCCGTGCCCAACTGCTCAAGAAAGCCACGCATGTAATCGGTGCGCTTGTTGGCTTCTAACTTAGCGGATTCTGTATTCATGGTTTCAGCGAGCTTAAACAGCTTCACGTAGAAGTGGTCGACGCTGTAATGCTTGTCATCTAAGTCACGATGTTCAGCGAACGGGTCTTCGTGGTTATACAGTTCAGCGTTAAAGCTCTGACCCACATACAAACAGCGAGCGATACCAATTGCACCGAGCGAATCAAGGCGATCGGCATCTTGGACGATCTGAGCTTCTAAGGTTTCAGGTGTGATGTTGGCACTGTAGCTGTGCGTGACAATGGCATGATGGATCTCATCAAGATAGGACGCGGGATAGTCGATAGATTTGAGGAAAGAGATCGCCTTGTCTGCTGCCATTTGCGAGCTTTTGGCTCTGTCTGGATGGTTCTTAGGAAAGGTGAAACAATCATGAAGGTAAGCGGCGGGTAAAACGACTTCAAGCTTAGCCTGTTCTTGAGCACACAAAGCCTTAGCGGTTTTGACTACGCGCTTAATGTGGCTAATGTCGTGTGCTGCATCTTGTGTCATTTCTCGTTGTGCAAAATCAAGCAGTTGGTCTTCAAACTTTTCCTTCACGCGTCTCTTTCTCCCTATGTAGACGTTAGCAATCTTGTTGATCACCTAGCATTTATTTCACATCGACTTTAACAGTTTCAAGCGCGAGTTTTTATCTTTTATAAAAGGAATACCTACAAAAAAACCGACTCTGTGAGTCGGCTTAATAGAGGGGCTTGTCTACGTTGATAAAAGCATTATCAACGGCAGTCAGAGCTTAAGCTGCAGCTTGTTGAAGCTGTGCTAGCACATCATGCAGAGAAGGGCTGATGGTGTGTCCAAGCGCTTTCACTTCGTCACATGGCTCTACTAAATCAGGGATCTGGAAGCTGATCATGTTGGCTGCCATAGAAGCGCGAATTCCGTTGTTCGAATCTTCGAACGCTAGGCAGGTTTCAGGCGCAACACCTAGGCGTTCAGCCGCCAGCAAGTAAATCTCTGGGTGAGGCTTGCCGTGAGTCACTTCGCAGCCTGTGCTTAATGAAGTGAAGTAAGAATCTAGGCCAGCCAGCTCAAGCTTCTTCTTCGCGATATCAAGCTGAGTGGAGGTCGCCACCGCGATTGGAATGTCATTCGATTTTAGCCATTCAAGCAGTTCAATCACGCCATCTTTTACTGGGATTGCTTGGTTTTTAACAATTGCACTGTAGCGGGTGCGCCATTCATTATTCAGCGCTGGGTAATCTAGCCCTTCACCGTAACCGTTTCGAAAAATCTGTTCGATGGTTTTTGCGTTACAGCCAATGATGCCTAGGTAAACATCCTGCAAAAACGGAACACCTTGCGCGTGACATGCTTCTTCAAAAACCTGCATACAAAGTCGCTCGGTGTCGAGCAGCAGCCCATCCATATCAAAAATAGCAGCTTGAAAATTCATATCCGTGGTTCTTAATGTGTTGTCATCGTGAAGGCAGGTATTTTGACATAGTGTCTAGTGATAGGCGAGTCAACGTTCAGTAAGAATATATCCAATCGGCTCGGCAATATGCCTCTGCATGACTTTAAATGTGATTGATTGTGGTTGAAATAATATCGTTCAGTTATGAGCCTTGTGTTTTATAGGCCATCCAGATCTAACAGAAACAATTATGATTATTCCACATAACAAATCTAGCTTGTGCGTCTGGCTTCTTATTACATTTCATAAACTTACAGGTCGGTTTGCGTGACCATAATCTTATAAAAAACAATTACCGGGAGCCTGCAATCATAGTGTGACCAAGCAATAAGTAAATGGCTGAGCTTAGGGAGAAAATAACATTAGTCCACATTTTTAGCAGGGTTGCTTATGTTGTATTTTGAGTTTTTATTTTTATTAGTCGTCCTTTATATCGGATCTCGGTATGGCGGTATTGGCTTAGGTGTTGTTTCGGGTATTGGTTTGGTTATCGAGGTGTTTGTCTTCAAGATGCCACCAACCTCTCCACCTGTCACCGTAATGCTGATCATCCTCGCCGTTGTTACTTGTGCTTCGATTCTCGAAGCGGCAGGTGGCTTGAAATACATGCTGCAAGTGGCGGAAAGGGTGCTAAGAAAGAACCCGAAACGCGTTACCCTGATAGCTCCGTTCGTGACTTACTCGATGACTTTCCTATTGGGTACTGGCCACGCGGTTTACTCTATCATGCCGATCATTGGCGATGTCGCACTGAAGAACGGGATTCGTCCTGAGCGTCCAATGGCAGCTGCGTCTGTCGCGTCTCAACTAGCTATTACCGCATCACCAATTTCAGCCGCTGTGGTGTACTACCTCGCGCAGCTTTCTGATATTCAACACTCTATTACACTGCTTTCCATTTTGATGGTGACGGTGCCTGCAACGCTGTTTGGTACGTTTTTGCTTTCTTTGTACAGCCTGAAACGCGGCAAAGAACTGAACGACGATCCTGAATACCAAGCTCGTCTAAAAGATCCTGAGTGGAAAAAGCGTATCGAAAGCACTACTGCGACGTCTTTGGATGAAGTGCTGCCAACCTCGGCTCGTAATGCGGTTTTGATTTTCCTATTGTCGATTGTGGTGATTGTTATCGTGGCGATGGTGCCTGAGATCAGAACCATCGTTGACGGCGACAAGCCAATCAAGATGTCGGTGATCATCCAAATGATGATGCTCTGCTTCGGCGGTATCATTTTGCTGGCGACTAAAACTGACCCGCGAGATGTGCCAAACGGTGTGGTATTCAAATCGGGTATGGTGGCGGCGATTGCGATCTTCGGTATCGCTTGGATGTCGGATACCTACTTCCAATACGCAATGCCTCAGTTCAAGTCTGGCATCGTGGAAATGGTGACCAACTACCCATGGACGTTCGCACTAGCGCTATTCATCGTATCGGTTGTGGTGAACTCTCAAGCAGCAACTGCACGTATGATGCTACCGGTTGGCCTTGGATTAGGACTAGACCCAGCCCTGCTTATCGGCTTGATGCCAGCGGTTTACGGCTATTACGTTAGGTTCCCCGTTAATGATTCATCGAAAGGTATGAAGGTACAGACAAATAAAGAAATGTTCGCATAAAAACATATGAATTACCTGTGAGAGTTGCCATTTGAAAAACATATGAATTTCTCCCTAGAATTATCTTAATAACATTTGAATAATTCATATCTTTTGGGTCAATTAAGTGGGGGCAACTAGTGCTGTTCATTCTGTATGTAAAAACTACGAATCAGCAACTAAAAATGTTGACTTTGAATGATCTTTTTCCTTTCTATTTACCCATAAATCTAATAATTTGAACAAAATACTCAAACAACCCTACCCTAAACAACCGAGTCGATGTGGCTGCATTCTTGTAAATACGCCCTTTAGCATCTAGCTCCATTACTGAGCAATCATTCCAATGTATGGCATTCTTACTGTAATCAAGCCTTCCTAATGCTTTACCAGCCGCTTCCAATTCACTTAGTGACGCCCCATTGTTAACTAATTCATGAATCGTCAAACCAAGTGCCTGCCAGACCTGTGGCGACAAGTGATACCCAGAACGATCTTTGAGAAAGATCTCTTGCAATGATTCAAGCCATGCCCTCAAAAAGAAAGTAATTTTCTCCATATAGTCATCAGACAAGGCAGAAGTAAGACTTATCCCACTAGGCAATTTAATGTCTTTCGACATTTTGCTGTACTCCTGCGTTCCCACTCCGGCAACAGCACCAACCAGAAACTTAAAAAGTACGTATTGCGTGGTGATATAACGCTCTGAAATTTTCACATGTTTGGAGTCAAAATTCACACCACCATAAGATTCAATATCAGCGTCTCGTATCAGCTGATCAATAAAAGGCTTCAATGGAAAGTCATCATCGGGTAGCAAATTCTTTCCACCAAGAAGATGTGGGAGGCTCAGTGATGACTCAAAAATACTGCTCTTTTTAAATAGTTCAATGACATTATCAGTATTCAAACCTTGTTTAGTATCGAACACAATGCGGACCTCTACCTCCTCCATTGCTAAACGCTGTCTCTGCTCACTTCGTTGATTTGCTTCTTTAACAGTAAGCCTAGAACTAAATAAGAAGGTTTTTAATCCTAAGATCTTGCAGATAGCAGTCAAGCCCAAAATGTTACCGACGACATATGTATTAGAGGTGTTGTAAATCAAGGTCGGTAACTGGTGTGATGTATTAGTAAGAGTAGGTTTATCGATAACTGCAAATGTCAGCGACAAAGGCGCACTTACCGAATTGTCAATAGCGTTTTTTTGTAGTTCAGACTGTATCTGTTCGACTTTTTCAATATTTTTCGCGTTCACAGCAGCATCAATCGCCCACCTCAATTGTGGCAAGAGGTTACTGGTTGAAAAGTACGAAGCAACCTCAGCCATCGGCATTGTGGTAATCAAAGTGTGCTGCGTCCGACCATGTGAACGAAACAACATGCCACTAATTTTTTTATCAGAAATACTCAAAACTTTTCATCCAGTTACTGAAAAAGTGGACTTTAACTCAAAAAAACAACTTGATCCGACATGCTTGTCGGATCAATACTAATCAAAAGAGTTAAAGCGCAAAATGCTCCTAATAGCGATAATGCCACAGATAAAAGGTCAAAATATGAAAGACAAAAATACCGATAATCATAATGAGATATCAGGTGAGATCTTAGAAAGCTCTATCGTTGATAGTTTGTTTGTTAAATACGACGAGAAAGAAAGTAATAGCTATTTAGCTAGCTCAAAAGAACTATTAAAAACAGCAGAATCGCTACCTCCTCAACAGCTTGAAGGCATTTTTAAATCTAGGGCTCGCTATTACTCAGGGGTAAGAGCAGTTAAAACAACACTGAAGCATACTGTCATCTATATCAGCCCTCAGATTGCACGAGACATGTTAAAGTTTTCCCGACGTGGAGCAATTAACCCTAATAATAAGAATCGAAAAATAAGCAAAGCGAGAGTTAAGAAGTACGTAGAAATAATGAAAAAAAGAAAATGGTGCCTTACTGGTGAACCAATTATCATTTCTGTCGAAGGCGAGATTCTCAATGGTCATCATCGCCTAGAAGCTTCATATGAAGCGAATGAAGGTTTCATTGCTCCTGTTATTTACGATGTAACTGACGATCTGTCATTTGCGAATATTGATGTGGGTAATATGCGCTCTAGATCGCAGGTATTAGAGATGGCTGGGGTTCTAGTGAACGCTCAAGTGTTATCTCGTGTAGCTATGCTATCAAAAGCCTTTGATATGACGTCTAACCCTTATGCATTCAGAGGAACTCAAGGCACATCTTTCCAACCTTCTGAAATATTAGCATATGTTGAAGAAAACGAAGAACTTGCATTATCTGTTGATTTTATTTCTAAAATAGTAAAACGACATAAACTTGAGACTCAAGTATCTGAGGCGATTTACGCTTTCGCTCATTACATGATTAAACAAAAGCTAAAGGATTATGAACTGAACAAAACACTGCCCCTGTCACCAGAAACCTACCTCACTCGGATTATTTCCTCCCTAGGGCTGGAGTCTGAAGATGACATTGAATATCAGGTCCGTAATTACCTACAATCACTAGTCCATGAGTCAACAAGTTACTCTCTTCTATGCAAGTTATCAGCTATTTTTAAAGGGTGGAACCTGCATTTAGACATCCCTGTTTCAGGTAATAAAGTGAGTGTTCGCCGGGTCGCTCGATATCGAAGAGATAGTGATGGCAATAAAGTTCCAATGACATCCGCAGGGAATATTAATGAAGCATTCACAATCCCATGTGTTGAAAAAGGGCCCGCTCCCAAGAAAATCTTGAAACAAGCCAACGTACAGACATTGGAGAAGTAAGTTTGGTTAACATAGACTTATCCGTTCCGGAGTTGGAAGAGTTCATACTCAATGACAGCACTCCATTCAAGGTGGTTGACCCAACTAGCCTACCCAAAAAAACGCAGCTTGCAATGTGCGAGTTTATGAGGGGAAAAACAGCTCCACATCTTTTGTACATCTATTCCCATGACTATGCGTCTTTCCGAAATTTAGTTATTTCAGGAAAAATAATTATCAAGTGAAAAAAGTGAAGATGGGAAGCTACTATGCCTGCCATCTTCGATTACTTTACTTATACCACCCATCAGCCAGCACTTCAGCTTGTTCTAACACAAGCTTAATCGCTTCTTCAGCCGCATCTGGCGGGTATTTCCATCTGCGTAGCAATCGACGAACAAGATTTCGCATACGAGCACGAACACTATCCCTCTTTTGCCAATCAACCGTAGCTGACTTACGCAGTTGATGAGTTAATTCAATAGCAAGTTTACGTAAGTTATCATCACCAAGTTCTCTAACCGAGGACTCGTTATCAACCAATGCGCGATAGAAAGCAATTTCATCGACAGAAAGGTTGAGCTTATCTAGCAACTCTCCGTCTTCTTGCATCTCTTTTGCCCACTGAATCAGCTCTTCAATAACCTGAGCCGTCTCAATACTACGGTTATGGTATTTTTGCAGCGTCGACATAATGCGTTCAGAGTATTTCTTCTCCTGAACGACATCGTTCTTCATGCGAGCTTTAACCTCATCACGAAGCAGCTTTTCTAATAGCTCTACCGCGAGGTTCTTCTCTTTCATGTTCTTAACGTCTTCTAGGAACTCTTCAGAAAGAAGCCCTATATTTGGCTTATCAAGACCAACCATTGTGAAAATGTCATCAACACCATCGGCTACCACAGCATTATTTAGAATTTGCTTCAATGCTGTATTGCGCTCCTCATCGGTGCGTTTCTTGTCTACCGTTGAGTGCTTGATAAAAGCTGTTTTTATCGCAGAGTAAAAGGCAATTTCGTTCTTATAACCGTGAGTTTCATCCATGGTGCTACACAGTGAATATGCTTTAGCCAAAGCCGCCATCACATCGAGGAATCGCCTCTTTCCGTCCCTGACTTGTTTTCCGTTAGCGTCAGTATGAGATAAACCTGACAAATGGTTCACTGCTCCCGGTAACAAGCGCAATGCATCCGTTTCAAAGTCTGGACGGTAATTGAATACCTTTGTATCAACGGGTGTTGCGAACATACCTCGAATGATATCAACTTTTTCCATCAATACTGAAAACGCTTCTGCCGTATCGACGGTGGGTTGTCCTTTGCCTTGGCTGTTGGTATAGGTTTTCAATGCATTTTTAAGCTCATTTGCGATACCAATATAATCGACAACCAAACCACCGGGTTTATCTTTGAATACTCGGTTAACACGAGCAATCGCCTGCATCAGGTTATGCCCTTTCATTGGCTTGTCGATATACATGGTATGACAACAAGGCGCATCAAATCCTGTTAACCACATATCTCGAACGATAACGAGTTGAAGCTCATCGTCAGTATCTTTGTAACGCTTCTCGAATAGTTTTTTTGTTTTCTTATCATGGATGTGAGGCTGCATCTTTTCTTTGTCTGATGCAGAGCCAGTCATCACAATCTTGATTGCACCTTTATCGGTATCTGGGTGATGCCACTCTGGTTTAATTGCCACAATAGCATTGTAAAGATCGACACAGATTTCTCGACTCATCGAAACAATCATCGCCTTACCGGGAAAGGTCGACGTTCGAGTTGTGAAATGTTCAACGAGATCTTTTGCGACTTGTTCAATACGAGGCTCTGCGCCTACAAGTTTTTCTAACGTTGCCCATTCTGATTTTACTTTTTCACGATCTGCCGTTTCTTCATCTTCACCGATTTCATCTTCAACTTTATCGTTAAGTTGCTCAATTTCATCTTGGTTAATATCAAGCTTAGCGAGGCGAGATTCGTAGTAGATAGGCACAGTGGCACCATCGTCAACGGCATCTTGAATATCATAGATAGAGACGTACTCACCAAAAACACCACGCGTGTCTTTGTCATCCATTGCGATAGGTGTCCCTGTAAAGCCTATGAATGAAGCATTAGGCAATGCGTCACGCATATACTTGGAATAACCATAAACGTACTTGTGACCCGTTACAGTGCCATTTTTGTCCTTCACTTCCACCATCTTTGACTTGTTGCCATACTGGCTGCGGTGCGCCTCATCAGAAACGACAACAATATTACTTCGTTCAGATAGTCGAGGGTGCTCTGTCTCTTCATCTAATAAAGCGAACTTTTGAATCGTCGTGAATATGATGCCGCCAGATTGACGATTTAAAAGCAGATCACGTAACGCATCACGATCATCCGCTTGTTGAGGAATTTGCTTTAACGTCTCTTGCGCCATCCCAAAGGTGTTGTAAAGCTGACCATCTAGATCATTTCGATCAGTTACCACCACAATCGTTGGGTTATTCATGGATGCTTGCTGTAACAGTTTACTCGCGTAGCAAACCATAGAGATGCTTTTGCCACTACCTTGAGTATGCCAAACAACCCCAGCCTTACCACTGCCTTGCTTAATCTTTTCTAGTGCAGGGATAGTGCTCTCAAGGAAGTGACCAGAGGTATTGGCGGCACGAACCGTCGCCTCAACAGCCGCTCTCACTGCGTGGAACTGGTGATAACCTGCAATTTTCTTGATGATTTTGTCGTTGTCGGTTTCGAATAGTACAAAGTAACGAATATAGTCGAGGAGTAGATCTTGCTTGAAAAAGCCACGAACCATGGTTTCTAATTGAAACTCCAATAACGGTCTATCATCCTCTGTAGCAACGGTTTTCCAAGGTAAGAATCGTTCTTTATTAGCCGTTAATGAACCAACACGAGCCGTCCAGCCATCGCTAACAATCAACGCTTCATTGAAAATAAACAGATCTGAAATTTCATCTTTGTAGGTTTGAAGTTGATTAAAGGCATTCCAAATGTCGGCATGTTCATCTGCTGGATTTTTCAACTCAATAACAGATATGGGTAGGCCGTTAATAAACACCACAACATCAGGGCGGCGATTCCCTTTTGTACCTGTAATAGTGAACTGATTCACGATAAGGAATTCATTATTATTAGGCGTTGTAAAATCCATTAACTGAGCGTGAGTATGCTTTGTCTTCGATTCACCATCTTCAACAGCCGAGTATTCGACAGGCACCCCTTCAATCACAAACTTGTGGAAGGCACGGTTGTTTTTAATGAGAATGGGCGTATCGGGGGAAGATACCGTGTTAACCACATCATTCAGTGCCTCTATCGGAAGCTCTGGATTGATGATTGTTAACTGATTTAATAGCCTCTGTTTTAATACCACTTGGTGGTAATCGTCACGCTCTGGATCGTCGCCATCAGGTGCGATGTCATAGCCATTTTTATAGAGGTAACCTTGGTCGGTGAACCACCTAATACATTCTTGTTCTAACTGGTCTTCTGTGATCAAAATTAGCCCTTACTAGTCAGATGATGCATTTCACGATAAAAGCCACCGAAGGTATCACTCTCAACTAACAACTTCTGTAATGCCTGCATTTCCTTAATGAACATTTCAGTTTGCTGATCCAAGTTTTGAGTCCCCTCAACAAAGCTCGATAGCTTTTTATAGATAACAAGAGGATGCCACGAGTTAAGTTTATTTCCTGACTCCGTTCTGTCGCTTAGTTCCCAATCACTAGGTAACTTTTCTCGAAGCTCTTTCACCATCAAATCATAGTAACCGTTAGATTTAAGCTTTGATTGGAGGGTTTTATTCACGCTCAAGACCATCGCAGCAATAGGACCACTTTTCAACAAGTCATGAACCAAGTGATCATCACCATTGATAATAAATCCACAAAACACACCGGGGATCCAACCGCTTTGATCGTTTATTGTGTTTACTGATGAAAACTCTAAACCGATTCGCCCGAATGCATCGTATCGGCCACGAGCATTTCGGTGTCTTGGAGGATGGTTGAAATTAACGGTTTGATTGCTTTCACATATAGCCCAAGACCTCTGCACAGTTCTGCGAACAATCTCATAAAGCTGTTTATCTATGTTCTGGACTTCATTGTAGTAGGCAATAGCTAACGGATTTAATGGTGTTGAGTTCACTAAGCCATTGCTTTTCAATAATTTTACAAACTCATTACGTAACCAGTTTTCAGTGCCATTGCTAGATACATTTTCTATTAAAGTTGCAATTTCATACCAGCATACTGCCAGATCTGGTGATTGACGATGTTGCCCCGAGTGCCCTGTAACAAGAGCAATCAAAAACGGCTTACTTAAGTGTTCTTCGGCAAATTTTCGATAATTGCTCAACTGTTTGTTATGTAATTCAGACCAAACCTTGTGTTCAAAGATAAGACAAAAGTCATCATCTGTTGAACTCCACAGTAAGTCAGGATACTTACCACCGAAATTGACTTGCGTTTCAACATCAGAAGATAAAGATAACTTGATGATCTCAGTTTTATGCTGAGGTACTTTGCTAGCCAATACCTCAACGTATGCTTTCCTAACTGCTTCATCATGTTTTAGCAGCCACGCAAAAGCTTCAGTAATGAAGTTTTCTGTCGGAGATGTCTGATGGCTGGATGCATACTTGCTTACATTAACGAGTAAACTTTCCATTTTTTATCCTCAAGAAAGCCTCAATACTCAATGAAGTTGTGAGGCTATTTTATATATGCAGTTTTTTAGCCCAGCTCGATTTCGCCGGAAAGCAATTTAGGAAGCAAGGTATCGCGGAGCTTGGCAAGCTGTTCATTTTCTTCTTTGATAGCTCGAATTTTTGCATACAGAGGTGCAACTACATCATAGAAGCGTTCATTTATTTCCTTAGGTGCTTTAATGAACGGAATACTATTCATGTTGCGTTGGTTAATCTTCAACTGCACGGCACCAGTTACATAAGCATTGATGTTTGTTTGTTGGAAAAACAGCATCAATTGCTCTGTCGAAATAGACTTAATTCCTTGAAGAACGTGGGCATGGTTATTGACCCAAGCAGGCCCCCATATGTATTGAATGAATGGGGTGCCGTCATCTTTCATAACTGAACCATCTTCACCAATAAGTAAATAGATGTCATCAAAGATGGCTTCATCAACATAGTCCATCACAGATGTTGCACCATAGTAAGGTATCGAGCCTTGCTTCTGTTCTCGCTGCCTTTTTGATAATGGGATTCTTTTTTTATCGGAGCACTCAGAAACCTTGCCGATATTAGTTAGTTCCCACCCCTCAGGTATCAAACCCAACTCAGACTCAACGAGCTTTTCTGGGAATAGCGAGGCAGTGACAGCATCCATTCCTTCAGGTTGCTCACCATTCATCATGGCTTTGACTGGATCGAAGTCGACAAACCATGACTTGAAGATGGCTTGTGCCATTTCTTCTAGGGTGTGGTTGATTTTGACGTTGACCACCAATTTTTGTGAAAGTGCACTCCAATTGCTAGTTATTGAGTTCATAGCTCCTGATGTTGGAACTAAAACTGGCAAAGCGGATAATATTGAAGTGTTTAAGTTAGGCATTGTTGCGCCTACAGCATGTCTAACAATCCACTCTCTAACATAAGGGTGACAGAGGTAGGCATGTAGAAACTCAGGACTTATTTGTTTAGATTGAAGACGTACCCTTAAACAGCCAGTACCACACAGCCAACCATCTTCTAGCTCAGTGATCAAAGAACACTTTTCAACATCACCTCTACGGCTATAAACAATATCCCCTGTTTGCACTTTATATTTTGACAAGCGTTCGATATCTTCAGGACTTACACGTGCTATATCACTGTCATCGACACCGTCAATTCTAATGTTTTTAGGCATTATTGACGGGATACCATTTTCTACATAATCGGCTGCGTGAAGCTGACTACCGAAAGGCCCCGTCTGAATGCCACCTCCAAATTCTTTTACCAACTCACCGAGCGTACAACTTCTCCAACCATCTGGTACAGAGCCAAATAGTTCATTAAAGTTCATAACCCAACCCCGCTAGGTTCTTCTTAATCTCAGCTTCTAGCGTTGCCGATTCTGCAAATTGCTCACTTAGCTTTGAAGTTAGCGTCACCATCTTTTCACCAAATGGAATACCATCGTCTTCTTCTTCAGCAGCACCAACGTAACGACCCGGAGTCAGTACAAAATCATGCTTAGTAATCTCTTCTAGCGTCACTGACTTGCAGAAACCAGCTAGATCTTCATAAGCTACGCCATGAATTTCTTCACCTGTTTTCCAAGCGTGGAATAGATCAGCAACTTTCTTGATATCATCAAAGCTGAAATCACGTAATACACGATCTTTCATATAACCAAGGTTACGTGCATCAATAAACAACACTTCACCTTTACGGCCACGCAGCTTACGACCTGCCTTATCAACGCGAGGGTTCTTGTTCTTAGTTAAGAACCAGATACAAGCAGGAATCTGTGTGTTGGTAAACAGTTGACCGGGAAGTGCAACCATACATTCAATCAAGTCATGCTCGATTAACGCCTGACGAATAGTGCCTTCATTGTTGGTAGTTGAACTCATCGAACCATTTGCCAACAGAAGCGCCTGAGAGCCTTCAGGTGCTAGGTGGTGAAGCATGTGCTGCATCCATGCGAAGTTAGCGTTACCTGATGGCGGTTGGCCATATTTGAAGCGAGGATCGTTATCATCTACGCCAGTGTTCCACTCTTTCATGTTGAATGGAGGGTTAGCCATGATGAAGTCAGCACGTAAATCTGGATGCTGTACATTGGTGTAGGTACTTGCAGGCTCTTTACCGAAGTCGTAATCAAGACCACGGATCGCCATGTTCATCGCCGCTAGTTGCCACGTGGTATGGTTGTATTCCTGACCGTAGATAGAGATCTTCTGCTTCTGAGTAAGGGCATCAACCTTCTTCTCGTTTGCATGACGTTCAATGAACTTCTCAGACTGCACAAAGAAACCACCAGAACCCATTGCAGGGTCATAGACACGGCCTTCAAACGGTTCAATCATCTCAACAATCAGCGTTACGATAGAGGCTGGCGTGTAGAACTGACCACCTTTTTTACCTTCCGCCAGTGCGAACTGACCAAGCATGTATTCGTATACGTGACCTAAGATGTCTTTACTGTTTAGGTCAGCATGAACAAACGGGATGGTAGCGATCAAGTTGATTAGCTCGTTCAACTTCGATTGGTCAATCTTCAATGAAGAATATGACTTGTTAAGTACACCTTTCAATTTCGGGTTATCGCGCTCGATCCCTTCAAGTGCATTGTCAATTAAATGGCCAACAGAAGTGATCTTCTTAGCTTTACCATTGATATCTAGCTCAGCACCGCCAATAACCAATGGGCCGTTATCTTGCAGGAACTGCCAACGAGATTCCGTAGGTAGCCAAAACACGTTTTTCTCTGTGTAGAAATCACGTTGTTCTAGCTCGATAGCAATCTCTTCTGCTAACTCTTCTTCAGAGTAATCAACAGGATCTAAGTAGTATTCGTGCTCAGGGTTAGCAATGTCGGCTTTGATCTCACCCTGACGCAGCTTAAACGCATCAGAGACGTATTTAACGAAAATTAGACCTAATACTGCGTGCTTGTACTGCGCAGCGTCTAGCGTTGATCGTAGCTTGTCTGCTGCGTTCCAAAGCTTGCCTTCAAGCTCTTTCAAATACTGTTGTTCTGTTTGATTCATTAGAAGTTTTCTTGTTATAGAAATATTCCGTCAATCATACCACTGGATGCAGCATTGTCTTTGATTTCTGCCTTACTTAAAGAGCATTTTTATGAAGTAAGGAGCACATTATGGAAGCTTGGAATAAAGGAAAGCGTGTAGGTCAGAAGAAAGCCTTCAAACTAGAGGACATCTGGCGCATCCGTATTCGACTTGAATTGGAAGAACGCTTATTTGAGTTGGCATTGTTTAATCTTGCCATCGACTGCAAGTTGAGATCCTGTGATTTACGTAACTTGAAAGTCCAAGATGTCAGTCGCAGTGGCTGCGTAATGTCGAGAACCATCGTTAAACAGCAGAAGACCCAGCAAGAAGTGCACTTCGAGATCACACCCAAGACTCAGCAAACTTTGTCACAATGGATCATTCAAAACTCGTTGTCACCAACAGACTATCTGTTTCCAAGCCCACGCCGTGAAGGACAACCGATCTCGTACCATTACTACACCACCATGGTTAACCGCTGGGTTACTGATATAGGACTCGATAAAACGCAATACGGCACGCATTCACTACGCAGAACAAAGGCTTCTTTGATCTACGCTAAAACCAAGAATCTTAGAGCTATTCAATTACTTCTTGGTCATGCTAAGTTAGAAAGCACGATTGAATACCTTGGTGTCGAGATTGAAGATGCGCTAAGGATTTCAGAGAGTTGTGAGACGTGATTTTTCATATAAGTACTCTATATGAAAAAGCCCCGCTAAATAAATAGCGAGGCCATATAGGGTGGTCAAGACGACTGTGGGACAAAGCACCAATCCAGAAGCGAGACCAATCTTTCGGTTTATCAGCCAGTTAACTAGAACTAACCAATCAAAATCTGTATTCTTGTCAGAACTATAGCAAAACTCACCATTAGGAGCAACTCTTGAAAGTTGATACTGGCATACTTAGTCAAAGCCTGACCATTACCGAATCTTTCTTTCTTGGTGCGTGGTTCAACATGACTCATGAATTAAGTCTAGACAGTGAGAGAGCTAGTTTCCTTCATTCCATAAATGGATGTCAAGAGTTGTTGGTTCTTCTTGATTTTGGTGAAGCTTACGGCGGTGCAAACAAAAGGTATGTTGTAGCTAGCGAGCTAAATAACATATTAAATACAGACCCAATAGTCACAAAGCCTGCATTTAATAAGCTAACAAAAAAATGCTCTCGCTTACCACCCCAAACGATCAAGGAGAAGGTGAAGCTCCGGTAAACAAAGCACCAGAGCTAGTGCGCTCCCATCTAGTGGAGTATGTGGATCAATTACAAAAGCACTATATCGAAACTGGCCTCGATTACCTAGAAAGCTTGGTTTTCCCTGAACACCCAAATGATAGCCATGAACACCTTGAAAAAATCCTAGTTGTTACAGAGTCAATTATCTCAGGATTAATTGCTTCAGGCTATAGTATCAATGAGTTACATAACTATTACCGACATCTACTAACTAAATTCGATGGTGAAGAGCAATTTAGCGATAGATACCAGCACCTAAAAACCGTCTTGCTGGAAGAAAGTAAAGAATACGAAATTGAATTGTCAGTCAGCAATAAAGAATTAGCTGAACGCTTAGCTCATGGTTCAACATGGACATTTGGTTCAATGAGCTTAAAGCGAAGCTCTAGTAATGATAAAACCTTGAATGCGGTAATGAAGATAAGTGCAAGATCGCGAATCGCGGCAGGTATAAAAGCGCATGATAAACTTGGGGAAATTCTAGATGCATTAAGCTTTGCAATCCCAAATATTAACCTATCAATTGCAAAGAATTTCAAATCGATTGATACATCGACCCAGATAGAAAAACAAATTCGTCTTCACTCTCCAATACCTAATCATATTCACAAGATGGACAATGATGAGCTACGAAGGTTTATCGGTTCACTCGATAACTCTTTGACGGATACAAAGTTAGCTGGAGCTTATCGTCAACTGAGGATCAACACATCTACTGAGAATATTGAGACTAGATTTGTTGGTAACTGGACTGCCTTAGAAGCCTTAACTCGCGATGTGCCGCTAAAGACCCATAAACCCGGCGATGATGAAAAAGTTACTCTGGCTGCCGTACCACCAATTGCTATTGACTATGTGATCAAAAGGTTGCGGACATATAAGGTGGCACTTACTCATATAAACAAGACTCTCTTTACGCTAGATAACGGGGAGCAATTTGACATTAGTAACTTAACTATTTTGGAAATGTTTTCAACCTTCCGCTGTTCAGAGAAATCGAACAAGATATTACAAGAACTCAACGACTTTCCTTTTTTTAAGTATCGCTTAAATTCATTTGCAAAGCTTTGTCAAGACTCCTTGAGCTTAGCCAAAAATATTGACAAGCATACTCAAAAGGTTTCACTGCAAATTAAACGCCTATACCGTGCAAGAAATATACTGGTTCATGATGGGGGGCGCGTCAAAAACCTAGAGCTGCTATGTGCGTATGCAGAACACTATCTAAAATGTAATTTGAATGCAATTACGGCAGTAATTGCATCGAAACCGACGGTGACAAATAGTCAGGTTGCATTACTAAGATTGGCAGATGAACTTAAGGATGTGAAACTGCACTTGAACCCTGCAATCAAGGAGTTAAAGAAAAAGCAAAAGAATGGTAAAGACCCAGAAAAACAATATAAAGATCAGAATTACAACAAAACTGAAGAACTTGAAGCCTTAATAAGCTTATTTGTTCAATAAACTAACAAGTCCAACGCTTCAAAAGTAAGTTATGCCTTAGAGGTTTATTCTAAGGCGCTTTTGTCCCAACACTGTGCTTTGATATCAGCATTCATCCACGGGCAATCCCATGGTTTTCTGTATGCACAGAGTAAACTAACAAATCAATTAGAATTGTTGTTATGTGGAGCTTTGCAAAGGAGTAGTAATTTGGTATATACAGGAACTGACCGTCAGCATGACAAAATGGAGTGGGAAGCTCAAGACGAACGCGCTTATAATGAATTTGAAAAATGGTATTATTTTCAGCAGAGAAGACCAAAAGATATCGACGAGATAACTTGGGAGTTAATCTGGGGAAATCTTCAAATTATGCGAGATAATTATTACGAAATTTCTAAGATTGCCAGAAATTTAAGTAGCAAACTCTCAACTACTTTGATTCTTAGTCGTAGCCCCTCTCATAATATGTTCGTTCGGCGTTGTTGCCTAAATCAATTGAACCTTTTTCGAGTCCTGCGATCTGATCCTTT
>NZ_JBGOOD010000019.1:0-74043 GCF_041439475.1 Vibrio sp. 1S139 | reverse complement strand
AGCCTTTTTTCTATCTAAATAAACAAGTTAGCTCTTAAGATCCTGTCTATGAAAGGTTAATAACCATCTCAATTGCTCGATAATTGATCGCCAAGCAGATGCGTACTGTTTCTATAAACTCAGTTTCTATGGGCTAGTTGAGTTTTAAAAGTGCTTTTTCGAACACTTATGTCTGATTGACTTTTGAGCGCGTCATTGTAGCCATGCGCAAATTGAGTTTGCACTAGAAACCATTTGTAACATAATTTATTGGTGCCGATGAGCGTTCCATTTTTGTGATGTTTGTTCAGATTTTTATCGATGGGTTTATTTTGATTGAGTGAGCTTATGGTTGTAGATAAGGAACTTTAACTAGAAAGTTTGATGGCGGTCACTTTTTTTACTAACCAGATGGTAAGTTTTTTTGTGAGAGAGTGTCTAATTGATTCTTTTTGTTGCAATTTGAGGTTTGTAATCTTCGAACTTAACCAGTTTTTCGGCGTGATAATGAGGTGAATTTCAATATAATCATATATTAACGACAAGATTTGCCCCTTGAACGTTGTAATATCTCAAGCTTAATTGACCACTGAATAGCCCTTTATATCGCGGCATTGCGATTTCAGGTAGTGATAACCAAGCTTGGCTTTCCACTCCGTTATAATCCCATTTTTCAGAGCTGTTACTCTTTCATTTCTGGGATGTCCGTCTTTCCAAAGTGCTGAATTTTTGTGTCGTAAGTCTCCCCCCTCTGAGACGGCGCGGATCTTTCTACGTAAAGAAATAAATAATGTTGGCATCACCTCATTATCGCCAAGCTTTACAAGGCTAATCTAATAACTAATGGCTTCGTGGATATCAACGTCAAAGCTTACGCTATGTTCTCTGCTTTTCGAGCCATGTTTTTCATCTTTTACTCACTCTCTCTAAAGGTCCTGAGTTCTGTTGAGTCTATGGCTATGTGGTGAGCAGCACCTTTATATTTATTCCAATATTTAACTTTACCGTTTGTGAGCGATAGCTTATACAGGTGTAATTAAAGGGGGGGGGGGGCTAACCTCAATCCCCCCACTTATTTATCTTGGTTCGACTGACTTGGAGATATTTTGCAATTTGTGTACGAGAGAGGCCTCTTAAACGTGTGCGAGTAAACGCACACAAATCAATGATGAAAATTGGAAGGGATTGGTATTTCGTAGCAGGTCATTTCGTGAAGGCTGCTTAGTTCACACTAAAATGTAGATGATAGAGGCCCCTTTGCGGAGCCTTTCACTTTGTAACGATAGCTTATTTGATGGCGAAGGTCGGCAATGATAAATGCCAACGAATAGCGCCAAGCCTGATCAATAGTGTTGAGAACACGCCGGCCAGAAATGCAGTTTCTGAGTCGTGCCCCATGCTGATCGCCACGGTATGGAAAGCGCCACCAATGATACAAGCGGTCGCGTAGACTTCACTTCTTAGAATCATTGGCACTTCACGGGCAAGCACGTCGCGGATAATACCGCCACCGCAACCGGTGATGACACCCATGATGATGGCCACTAGTGCTGAATCTTGATAGATAAGCGCTTTTTCCACGCCAATGCCAACAAACACCGCTAGGCCAATCGCATCACATACCGGCAATATCCACCAAGCCAGACGTTTCGGGCGTCTTACAATAATCATGGTCAACAAACAGGTGATGATGATGACCCAAAGGTAGGTGGTATCGGTGATCCAAAACACGGGAGTTGCACCCAATGCCATGTCACGAATAGTACCGCCACCAATTGCGGTAACACTGCCTAGAACGGCTACGCCAAAGGGATCCATCTTAAGACGGCCTGCGACAAATACGCCTGAGACAGCAAAGATGGCAGTGCCAAATAAATCGATAATATAAAGCAGCATGGAGTCCATGATACTGGTGCTCTTATAGTTAAAATTGTAGGGACAGGTCGGTGGCGAATTGTACGAAAAAACGCAGCAAATAGTTAGTGATTTTGCCTAGCTCTATCGAAGAAATCGCATACTTGTTGGATCGCTTTCAAAGTTCTTGTTGTCGGGCGATTAATCCAGTCTGAATTGAGGGACCAAATCTGATTTTGAGCGACTGCTGGGATTTCATCTTCCCATGTTTGCCACATGGTTCCATTCTCAATCGCGTGCTGAGAAGTGAAGATCACTTGCGGTTTTCTTAATACAACTTGTTCAATACCAACTTGCGGATAGGGAGAGGCGCTGTCTTCAAAAATATTGTGGCCACCACAAAACTCAAACACCTCACTTGGCCAGTGTCCTTGAGCAACAGTGATGATCGGCTTTTCACTGAGCTGGTAGAAGTAGTTTACTGGCTCGGCATCTTTGTATTCTAGTCTCAACGCGTTGAGCTGCTCTCTGTATTGCTGAGCGTTATTTTCGCCAATGCTTGGATCGCTAGCGTATTCGCTCAGTTGTTCAATATTGGTTGCGATACTGTCTAGGCTTTTGGTCTTGGAGTAGTAAATATTAAAACCAAATTGCTCTAGTTTCGCGAGCTCTCTGGGCGGGTTTCCCGCTGGCCACGCAAGAATCAAATCAGGCTGAAGTGCGATGATCTTCTCAACCTTGATACCTTGATAGTTTGCCACTTTTTCAAGCTTATCGGCTTGTGGTGGGTAATCACTTCGTTCACTTACGGCAACAAGGTTGTTGCCTAAACCAGCGCTGTACGCGAGTTCAGTGGCATGAGGAGCAAGGCTGACTACGCGTTGAGCCAGCTGTACTTGTTCTTGAGTCCGTGGTGCTTCTTCTGCAAATGATAAAGGCAGCCATAAGCTGGAAGACAAAATAGTAAGGCTTGTAACAAGTGCTGAAGGTTTCACTCTAAATCCCTTGGTGAATAAATAGTAAGGCTAGGCTTTGTAAAAATATCCAGATAGCGATGCGGCCAAAGAGTAGTTTCTGAACCTGAGATAGATGCAGAGCTGACGGTGCGATTCTTCCGCCTAATTTTGCGCGAATGGCTTTAGTGTTGTCGTAAATCGCAGGGCCACCTAATGATAACTCCAGCTTGTTGCCAACAGCCGTGATTAACCAGGCTGGGCCGGGTAGTGGCCAAGAGCGACTTTGGACTAGCATCATCTTAAATGTGTGCGTTGCTTTATCACCAAAGACGATCATCAAGGCAAATAAGCGCATTGGTATAAGTTCTAGGATAGCGACGATCTTGATTGCCGTTGAGCCGAAAGGAGAAAACTGCTTGCGACTTGGCGACCAAGCTCGAGCTAACTCGACCACAAGGCGATACATTAACGCAGCGATTCCACCACCAATGGCGTACCAGAACAACACACAAACTACGTTACGAGCGTAACCCATGATTATGGTTTCTGTGGCGGCTTTGCCGAGGCCAAGTGACGAAAGTGATTCGGTTTGACGGTTGACAATCGGAGCCAGTAACTGACGAGCGGCCGCTTTATCTTCTCGGCCAAGTACTTTGATCAGTTGGTTAGCCAGCTTTTCATTATTGCGCCAATCAATCGCGAGTAATAACAGTGCCAATTCAAACAGTTGAGATTGCCAAACCAATGGTTGCAGTGCCAATAGAATAACCAGAGTTGGCAGTACCATTAACCCCCAGGCTAATGTGCCTGAGATTAAACTTTGGGAATAGTTGTGGTTGTTATTAACCTTGCTTGCTAAAAGCTCAGCAAACTTATGCCATAAGGTCGTGGGGTGTGCGGCATGGGGGATAGGTAAAATTAAATGAAAAAGCAGTGCTCCCCACATCACAAGGAGCACGCCATTTGCAAATACCTGATCAAACAGTGTTTGCATGTCTAGTCGCTTACTTTAGTAGGGCAACCATCTTGATAACCATTTCAGAAGAGCTTTGCGCTGCTAGTGGCAGGAACTCTTCGAAGCTCATTGGTGATTCTTTGTCTGCAACATCAGAGATTGCACGAACAACCACGAATGGTACTTGGAATTGGTGACAAGCTTGAGCGATAGCCGATGCTTCCATCTCTACAGCAACCACTGATGGGAAGTGCTTACGGATGAACTCTTGGCGTTCTGCTGTGCAAACAAATGCGTCGCCAGTACAGATAAGACCGCGAACGGCATGCTTATCTTCCATTTGTGCTAGAGCTTGTTCAGCAACAGCCATCAGTTTGTCGTCAGCTTTGAACGCTGCAGGTTGACCTGCCATTTGGCCGATTTCGTAACCGAAAGCCGTTACGTCTGCATCGTGGTGACGAACTTCAGTCGAGATAACAACATCGCCAAGGTTCAGTGTTGAATCAAAACCGCCAGCAGAGCCAGTGTTTAGAACGACATCTGGTTGGTATTCGCTTAGTAGGATTGAAGTACCAACTGCTGCTGCTACTTTACCAATGCCTGATTGAAGCAAAACAACGTCAACACCATTTAGCTGACCAGAGAAAAAGGTACAACCGCCTTTATTAACTTCAGTAATGTCTGAAATTGCTGCTTTTAGGATCGCAACTTCTTGCTCCATTGCGCCAATGATGCCGATTTTCATGTGTAGTCTCTTAATAAAAATATTTAAACAGTAGAGCGAAATTGTAGCATGGATGAGAAGTGTCGAGCGACAGCCCTGAAGCACTTCTCATCCGAATAGCAGCGATTTATCTGCGTATTCCTTTATCTATTTGATTAGGCCTTCGCTTTTTAGGCTTGCGCGAAGTTGTTCAGCGCGTTTACGGTTCACACCAAAATCAGAATGGCCAGTACGAGATTCAGAACGCACGATCAGTTTGCCATCGGTGATTTTAAGTTCTAAGTCATCGACAAAGCGCATGATGCGAGAGGTACATTCAACACGCAGATAATCTTCTGTTTTACTCGCGGTTTTTGATCCCGGTAAGGTTAGCGCAACCTGCTCAATCGCATCTAAGCTCGCTGAATCTGACAACTCAAACGCGGCCAATGCATGTTGCTCACGATCATCTTGAGTTGATACGCAGTTTGGTTTGTCTCCACAAGGTGATGAAGTTCTGTCTTTCATGTCCGTGATTCCTTGGCTGCAAGCGGTTAACGTTAAAAGTGATAACGAGAGGAGAGCTGCTTTTTTCATAATGTTTCCTATGGCGTTGTTTTAATTGTAGTTATAGGTATTGGCTTGTTTGCGATTGTTTTACGTATTTTTCGATATGCTTGTGATAAACGTATCTAATTCAAAAAAGGATCCATCATTGGATCCCTTTTTTATAGTAACGGCCTGAGTAATAAAGGAAACCTTAGATTAGTCACACTTCTAGGTAGTCCAAGATCCCTTCTGCGGCTTTACGGCCTTCATCGATAGCGGTCACCACTAAGTCAGATCCTCGAACCGCATCGCCACCTGCAAATATCTTGCTGTTGGTGGTTTGGTATTGAAACTCTTGTTTGTTAGGAGCCTTGATGCGACCCCACTGATCGAGCTCCACACCGAAAGGTTCTAGCCATTCCATCGTATGAGGTTGGAAACCAAATGCCATAATTACGGCATCAGCCTCAAGAACATGCTCACTGCCTTCGACAGGTTCTGGACGACGACGGCCGGCTTCATCAGGCTCACCCAAAGCGGTTTTCACGAATTTCACACCAACCACATGACCAGCGCTGTTAAGCTCTAAGCCGATAGGTTGTAGGTTGAACTTGAACTTCACCCCCTCTTCACGTGCATTTTTTACCTCACGGCGAGAACCTGGCATGTTGGCTTCATCTCGGCGGTAAGCACACACCACATCTGCCGCATTCTGACGAATAGAGGTTCGAACGCAGTCCATCGCCGTATCACCACCACCAAGCACGACGACTTTCTTACCTTGCATATCGATAAATGGGGTTGGGTTTTCCAGTTCCATGACCTTGTAGGTATTAGAAATCAAGAATGGCAGAGCATCATAAACGCCCGGTGCATCTTCGTTGTCTAAACCCGCACGCATGTTTTTATAGGTGCCGACACCAAGGAAAACAGCGTCGTAGTCATCGACGAGTTGCTGAAGTTGTACATCTTTGCCGACTTCGGTATTCATTTGGAACTCGACGCCCATCTCGCTAAAGATACGGCGACGATTTTCCATGATGCCTTTCTCAAGCTTGAACGATGGAATACCAAACGTCAGTAGGCCACCGATCTCCGGATAGCGGTCAAACACAACGGCTTTTACGCCATTACGAACTAGGATGTCAGCAGCAGCAAGACCTGCTGGCCCCGCACCGATGATCGCGACCTTTTTATCAGTCCACTCAACGTGAGACATGTCAGGCTTCCAACCCATCTCAAAGGCTTTGTCGATAATGTACTTTTCAATATTGCCAATGGTTACGGCACCGAAATCGTCATTGAGGGTACAAGAGCCCTCACACAAGCGGTCTTGAGGGCAAACTCGACCGCAAACCTCAGGCAGGCTGTTGGTTTGGTGAGACAGTTCAGCGGCTTCGATAATACGCCCTTCATTGGCAAGCTTAAGCCACTGAGGGATGTAGTTGTGAACAGGACATTTCCATTCACAGTATGGGTTACCACAGTCTAAACAACGGTCTGCTTGCGCTTTCGCTTGCTGTTTAGTGAAAGGTTCGTAGATCTCTACAAACTCAATCTTACGTATCTTGATTGGTTTCTTCGCTGGGTCTACGCGATTCACATCAATAAATTGGTATACATTCTGGCTCATTATTGGCTCCTTCCAATTATTGCGCTTGAACACGAAGTTCAGCTGAGCTGCGGCTTTGGTGGCCGAGCAAGGTGTTCAGAACCGCCGTCTTTGGCTTCACTAGGTAGAACTTTGGAATCCATTCATCAAAGTTCGCCAGAATAGCTTCAGCGTGTACTGAGCCAGTCTCTTCTAAGTGCTCTGCAATTAAGCCACGCAGATGTTCTTGGTGGATAAATAAGTCAGACAGAGAAAGTGCCTCGACCGACTCGTTATTTACTCGACCTTGGAAGTCTTCGTTCTTATCCATGACATAAGCGAAGCCACCTGTCATACCCGCACCGAAGTTGACGCCAGTTGCGCCAAGAATGGCAACAATACCGCCGGTCATGTATTCACAGGCGTTGTCACCAGCGCCTTCAATCACAGCAACCGTACCTGAGTTACGTACGCCAAATCGTTCGCCAGCCGTACCAGCTGCAAACAGCTTGCCTCCAGTTGCGCCATACAGACAGGTGTTGCCTATGATGGTCGCTTCGTTACAAGTAAATGCGGTGCCTTGGTGAGGCTTGATAACCACTTTGCCGCCAGCCATGCCTTTGCCAACATAGTCATTGGCATCGCCTGTTAGGTAAAGCTCAACGCCGCCTGCGTTCCAAACCGCAAAAGATTGGCCTGCTGTACCGTCGAGATATAACTTGATTGGTGAACCTGCCATCCCTTGGTTGCCGTATCGCTTAGCAATTTCACCAGAGATACGAGCACCAATCGAGCGGTCTGTGTTGATCACGTTGTAGTAAAGGCTGGTGGATTGACGTTTCTCAATTGCATCGAGTGCATCATCCAGAATCTGCTGGTTGAGCTGAGCTTTATCAAATGGTGCGTTTGGCTCGGTCCAAAACAGTGGGTGACCTTCTGGAGATACCGGAGCTTCGAGTATTGAAGAGAGATCGAGCTTGTTCTGTTTCGCGGTGAGGCCTTGAACGGCTTCAAGTAAATCCGTGCGACCAATCAGGTCCGTGAGTTTTTCTACGCCGAGTTCTGCAAGGTATTGGCGAACTTCATCGGCTAGGCCTGTAAAGTAGTTCACCACCATGTCTGGCAGGCCTTTGAAGTATTCGCGGCGTAGTGTTTCATCTTGAGTCGCAACACCCGTCGCACAGTTGTTTAGGTGACAAATTCGTAAGAACTTACAACCCATTGCGACCATTGGCGCGGTACCAAAACCAAAGCTTTCTGCACCGAGAATCGCACCTTTAATCACATCAAGGCCAGTTTTTAAACCACCATCGACTTGCAGGCGGATCTTATGACGAAGCCCGTTAGCAACCAGTGCTTGTTGAGTTTCTGCTAAGCCAAGCTCCCAAGGGCAACCTGCGTATTTTACCGAGGTTAGAGGGCTTGCCGCGGTACCGCCATCGTAGCCAGAAATGGTGATCAGATCGGCATAGGCTTTCGCTACACCAGTTGCAATCGTGCCTACACCCGGTTCCGATACTAACTTTACTGAAACCAAGGCTTTAGGGTTCACTTGTTTAAGGTCGAAAATCAGCTGCGCTAGATCCTCGATAGAATAAATATCGTGATGTGGAGGAGGGGAGATCAGTGTCACCCCTTGAACTGAATATCTCAGCTTAGCGATTTCTGCGGTAACTTTATGGCCGGGCAGTTGACCACCTTCTCCAGGCTTCGCACCTTGTGCGACCTTGATCTGCAAAACATCCGCATTGGTTAAGTAATGTGACGTCACACCAAAACGACCGGAAGCTATCTGCTTGATACGAGAGTTACGGTCAGTACCAAAGCGTCGAGGGTCTTCACCACCTTCACCAGAGTTTGAGTAACCACCCAAGCGGTTCATCGCCATTGCTAATGCTTCATGCGCTTCTGGGCTCAAAGCACCGATCGACATTGCCGCAGAGTCGAAGCGTTTAAACAGATCGCTGTTAGGCTCGACTTGCTCTAGTGGTAGAGGCTGATCGGCTTTTTTGAGGCTCATTAAGTCGCGTAACATCGCAGCTGGACGAGCATTTACTTGCTTAGCAAAAGAGAGATAATCCGATGTCTCACCTGTTTTTACTGCAGTTTGCAGAGTGCCAACCACATCAGGGTTATAGGCGTGATATTCGCCGCCGTGTACGTATTTGAGTAAACCACCGTGCTCGATTGGCTTACGCTTAGTCCAGGCTTTACGCGATAAGTTATAGATATCTTGTTGGAAATCGCTAAAGCTTGCGCCTTGGATTCGAGTGGTAACTCCGCGGAAACAGAGCTCAACAACATCGGAATGAAGGCCAACGGCTTCGAAAAGCTGTGAACAGCGATAAGAGGCAATGGTTGAAATTCCCATCTTCGACATGATCTTGTACAGACCTTTGTTGATGCCGTTTTGGTAATTTTGCATTGCGGCACGATAATCTTTATCTAAAGAGCCATCATCCAACATTTTACCTAACGCTTCATAAGCGAGGTATGGGTAAACCGCGGTTGCACCGAAGCCAAGCAGCACAGCAAATTGGTGTGGGTCGCGCGCAGTTGCTGTCTCAACAACGATGTTGGCATCACAACGCAGGTTGGTATCAGCAAGCCTTGTTTGCACCGCACCAACCAACATGGCTGCAGGGATCGGTAGTTTTCCTTTCTCTAAACCTTTGTCCGACAGCACAACTAAAACCGCACCTTCGCTGACTTCTTGTTCGGCGCTATCACATACTGCTTTGATTGCTTGTTCTAGATCTTGGTTATTCGGGTCGTAGTGCATGCTGAGAATGACATGACGATAATGTTTTTGACTCAACTGCAGAAGCTGCTGCATGTCTGAGTAAAGCAGTACTGGTGAATCAAACGTGACACGATAGGCGTGACCGTCTGTTTCACAGAACACGTTCATCTCTTTCCCAATACTGGTCGCCAAAGACATCACGTGTTTTTCACGCAATGGATCAATCGGTGGGTTGGTGACTTGTGCAAACTTTTGACGGAAGTAATCAGTGACCAAGCGTTCTTTTGAAGAGAGCACAGCCATTGGCGTGTCGTCGCCCATTGAGCCTACTGCTTCTTGCCCCATATCACCAAGCACACGCAGCACTTGGTCGGACTCTTCGTTGCTCATCGCAAACTGTTTTTGGTAGGTCTTGAGCGTATCATCGTCAAAGCTACGCTTACCCACTTGGTCATCTTGCAGCGCAGAAAATGGCGTTAACTTGTGAACGTTCTTTTCCATCCACTCTTTATATGGGTGGCGGCCTTTGAGGTCATTGTCGATCTCATTAGATTGCCATAGCTTGCCGCGGCGAGTATCTATTACCAACAGTTCGCCCGGGCCAACACGGCCTTTCTCTGCGACTTCATCCGGTGCATAGTTCCAGATACCGACTTCTGATGCGAGCGTGATTAGATTGTCTTTGGTAATCACATAACGCGCAGGACGCAGGCCGTTTCTATCTAGGTTACACGCAGCGTAACGACCATCTGAAAGTACGATACCAGCAGGACCATCCCACGGTTCCATGTGCTTTGAGTTGAAGTCGTAGAATGCACGTAGATCTGGGTCCATATCTGGGTGGTTTTGCCAAGCGGGCGGCACAAGCATGCGCATCGCTCGGAACACATCCATACCACCGGCAAGGAACAGGTCGAGCATGTTATCTAGGCTTGATGAATCTGAGCCTGTCTCATTCACAAAGGGTGCGGCGGTTTGTAAGTCTGGCAGCAACGGCGAAGAGAATTTATAGGCACGAGCCTTAGCCCACTGACGGTTACCTTCAATGGTATTGATCTCACCATTGTGTGCTAAATAGCGGAATGGTTGAGCCAGTGGCCAACGTGGTTGAGTATTGGTTGAGAAACGCTGGTGGAACAGACATATCGCCGATTCCATACGTAAGTCAGCAAGATCGAGGTAAAATCGCGGAAGATCGGCCGGCATACACAAGCCTTTGTAAACCATGACTTGTGTCGAAAGGCTACAAATATAGAAATCTTTGTCTTCGGTGATCTGCTTTTCAATTCTGCGACGAGCAATATATAGGCGGCGTTCGATGTCACGCTCACGCCAGCCTGCAGGTGCTGAGATAAAGACTTGTTGAATGTTTGGAACAGAATCTTTTGCGATTGGCCCCAAAACGTCGGTGTTAGTCGGCACGACACGCCAACCTGCGACGGTGAGTGTCTCTTGAGCGAGCTCTTTATTGACGATGTCTTGCGCGGATTGCGCTTTGATTGGATCTTGGCTGAAGAAAATCATGCCGACAGCGTATTGCTTGCCGAGCTTGAAGTTATTCTCTTCAGCAATAATTCTGAGATAAGAGTCAGGCTTCTGTAGTAATAAGCCACAGCCATCCCCGGTTTTACCATCCGCAGCGATACCACCACGGTGTGTCATGCGATCGAGGGCTGAAATAGCAGTTCTTACCAACTTATGACTAGGTTGGCCTTCCATTTGCGCTATTAAACCAAATCCACAGTTGTCTTTTTCAAGACTAGGATCATATAGAGCCATTGCAATTCTCCCTTTTGCTTCTCTGTCATCCAGACAGTAAATGACTAACTATTCATATACTTGTTGTTTTTTATAAACTGATAGTTTGCTTTAGCCAGTTAAAACGTTATTGGTTGTGTTAACAAAACCGATTGATTTTATTTTCATCAGCTTTACAACGTATAGCTAATTGTGTTTAAGGTCAAGTTCATGGTTAATTATCATGCATAAACGCGATTAGCCACTTAATAATCTAAAATAGTCGATGGATATCAATGAGATATATAAGGTGAATGTTAACGAGATTTAACATATACAACAGGATGATTTTGAAAACGCCAAAGGCCAGATAGAAAAAAGGCTAGCATCGAGTGCTAGCCAAATATAAAAGTTAGGAAGGGTATTGCTTTTCCTCTAGGCTAACGTCATTGACGTTAGCCCGAGAAATATTATGCGGAAAGCATGAGTGAATCAGCTTTCGCTTCTAAGTTTGAGTTACCCATTAAGAAGTCATCAATCGCAATCGCACATTCACGACCTTCATTAATACAACGTACAACTAGAGATTGACCAGTACGCATATCACCAGCAGCGAAAACGCCTTTCTGGTTGGTTGCGTAACCTTCAGAAGCAACGTTACCGCGCTCGTCCAGTTTAATGTCTAGTTGAGCAAGCACGCCGGTTGGCTCCGGGTGTAAGAAGCCCATTGCTAGGAATGCCATGTCACAAGGAATAACACGTTCAGAGTTCGCGACTTCATCAAAGCCTGGACGCTCACCTGGTTTCGCATCTTGCCAAACGATGTCAGCAATACGTAGACCCGTCACTTGACCTTGATCGTTACCGATGAACTCTTTGGTTAAGATGTTCCAGTGACGTTCACAACCTTCTTCGTGAGAAGTGGTGGTTTTCATGATCATTGGGTATTGAGGCCAAGGCATGTTTGCAGGGCGCTTCTCTGGTGGGATCGGCATGATCTCAACCTGAGTAATGCTCGCTGCCTTATGACGGTTTGATGTGCCCACACAGTCAGAACCAGTATCACCACCACCGATAACCACAACGTGCTTATCTTTAGCGTGAATCTCTTCTGTTTTAAGATCTAGGTTGTTAGCACGGCGGTTGTTTTGACCAAGGAATTCCATGGCAAAGTGAACGCCTTTCAACTCACGACCAGGGATTGGCAAGTCACGTGGAACCGTAGAACCACCCGTTAGCAATACCACATCAAACTCTTGGCGTAGCTGCTGAGCGTTAACATCAACACCGATGTGTTGGTTAACTTTAAACTCAACGCCCGCTTCAGCCATTAGGTTGATCTTACGATCAATCACGTCCATACCCAGTTTGAAGTCTGGGATACCGAAGCGAAGTAGACCACCGACTTTCTCGTCACGTTCAAATACCGTTACCGAGTGACCAGCGCTGTTTAGCTGCTCCGCTGCGGCTAAGCCAGCAGGACCTGAACCGATAACTGCGACAGTTTTACCTGTGCGAGAGCGTGGTGTTTTAGGTTTTGCGTACCCTTCACGGTACGCAGTTTCAACAATCGTTTTCTCGATATTACAGATAGTGATTGGGTCTTGGTTGATACCAAGAACACAGGCACTTTCACAAGGAGCAGGACAAACACGACCGGTAAACTCAGGGAAGTTGTTGGTAGAGCTTAGGATATTCCAAGCCTCTTCCCAGCTGTCACGGTAAACCGCATCATTGAATTCTGGGATGATGTTACCAATCGGACAGCCGTTGTGACAGAAAGGTACGCCACAGTCCATACAACGAGAGGCTTGAGTATTGATCTTTTCACCAAACTCTTCGTTAAGTACGAACTCTTTGTTGTCTTCAATTCGAACTGACGGGTCGAGCTTCTTTGGAAGCTCACGACCGTGTTCTAAAAATCCAGTAGGCTTACCCATTATACTGCCTCCACTTCTTCCGTTTGTGCCTGTTGTGCTTCAGCTTTACGCTTTTCAAGAACAGCTTTGTAGTCGCGTGGCATTACTTTAACTAGCGATGCAACACTTGCTTCAAAGTTGTCTAGGAAAGATTGAGCAACTTCACTTCCTGTGAATTCAACATGCTTAGTTAGCATATCCAGTAGAAGATCTTTATCTTCTTGTTCAATTGGATCTAGGTCTACAAGTTCAGGGTTGAGCTTGGTTTCGAAGTCACCCGCTTTGTCCCAAACATAAGCAACACCGCCACTCATGCCCGCAGCAAAGTTACGACCTGTTGAACCAAGGATAATGGCAACACCACCAGTCATGTATTCACAACCGTGGTCACCAACGCCCTCAACAACAACCTTCGCACCTGAGTTACGAACACAGAAACGTTCGCCTGCCATACCGCGAATGAAAGATTCACCTGAGGTCGCACCGTAGAAACATACGTTACCAACCACGATGTTATCTTCAGCAACGATAGAAGATTTCGCATCTGGGTACAGTACCAAAGTACCGCCAGACAGACCTTTACCCCAGTAATCGTTCGCGTCGCCTTCTACTTCGAACTTAACGCCTTTCGCAAGGAACGCACCGAAAGATTGGCCAGCACTACCGTGGAACTTAACGTTCATTGGTTGTGGTAAACCTTGGTCTTTGTAAACCTTCGAGATTTCGTTCGACAGCATAGTACCAGCAGAGCGGTCCGTGTTGATGATAGGGAAGCTCGCATTCACGGCTTCGCCTTTCTCAAGAGCTGGAATCGCAGCTTGAATCAACTTGCGGTCTAGAACGTCTTCTAGGTTGTGGTTTTGTTGCGTCTGGTTGTAGATACCATCTTCTTCACGTGCCTGCTCAATGTGCAGTACAGGTGTTAGATCTAGGTTCTTGTACTTCCAGTGGCCGATGTCATCACGAACTTTAAGTTTGTGCGATTGACCAACCATCTCATCGATAGAGCGGAAGCCAAGTTCAGCCATTACTTCACGCAGACCTTCAGCCATGTATTGGAAGAAAGTGACTACGTCTTCTACGCGGCCGTCGAAACGCTCACGCAGAGTCTTGTTCTGTGTTGCGATACCAACAGGACATGTATTCTTGTGACACTTACGCATCATGATACAGCCTTCAACCACTAGAGCTGCTGTTGCTACGCCCCATTCTTCAGCGCCAAGTAACGTTGCTACTGCAAGGTCACGTGGTGTTTTCATCTGACCATCAGACTGAACAACGATACGGTTACGTAGGCCGTTTTTCAGTAGTGTTTGGTGCGTTTCCGCTAGACCCAGCTCCCAAGGCAGACCTGTGTGACGGATAGAAGACATCGGAGATGCACCCGTACCACCATCAAAACCTGCGATAAGTACCACGTCAGCTTTCGCTTTCGCTACACCAGATGCAATCGTACCTACGCCAGCTTCTGATACTAGCTTCACGTTTACACGGCCATTACGGTTCGCGTTTTTCAGATCGTAGATCAGCTGAGCCAAATCTTCGATTGAGTAGATATCGTGGTGTGGCGGTGGCGAGATAAGACCTACGCCCGGAGTCGAGTGACGCGTTGCGCCGATCCAGTCATCAACCTTATCACCAGGTAGTTGACCACCTTCGCCCGGTTTCGCACCTTGAGCCATCTTGATTTGTAGCTCATCAGCGTTAGATAGGTAGTAAGACGTTACACCAAAGCGACCAGAAGCCACCTGTTTGATTGCTGAACGTTCCCAGTCGCCGTTTTCTTTACGTTCGAAACGTGCTGGATCTTCACCACCTTCACCTGAGTTTGATTTCGCGCCAATGCGGTTCATCGCAACAGCCAGTGTTGAGTGAGCCTCATGCGAGATTGAACCAAAGCTCATTGCGCCGGTTGCGAAACGCTTAAGAATGTTCTCGATTGGTTCTACTTCTGCTAGAGGAATAGAGCCTGCAGGGTTCTTGATGAAGTCCAGTTGGCTACGTAGCGTTGCTGCGTTGTCGCCTTGGTCATCAACTGCTTTTGCGTACTTCTTGAACTGACCGTAATCTTTGTTACGCGTCGATTCTTGAAGTAGAGAAATCGTTTCTGGGTTGAATAAGTGTTTCTCACCACGTTGTTTCCACTGGTAAACACCACCAACATCAAGGATCTGAGCTGGAATTTCACGAGCTGGGTAACCAACACGGTGACGAACCAATACTTCTCGCGCGATATCGTCGATCGTTAGACCTTGGATACGAGAAACAGTACCGGTGAAGTATTTTTCAACCACTGATTTGCTAACACCAAGTGCTTCAAAGATTTGTGCACCGTGGTAAGACTGCAGCGTAGAGATCCCCATCTTAGAGAAGATCTTAAGTAGACCGCCGTTAACACCTTTACGGTAGTTATCGAATAACTCACGTGGGTGTACGTTTGGATCTAGCTTCTTAGTGCGTTGCAGTTCAACAATCGTTTCAATAACTAGGTATGGGTTAACTGCGTTTGCACCATAACCGATAAGCGTTGCAAAGTGGTGTGTCTCACGAGCGTCGCCCGTTTCAACAACGATGTCACACTTAGCACGTAGACCTTTACGGATTAGGTGGTGGTGAACCGCGCCAACCGCCAGCATTGCTGGAATAGCGGCATGGTTAGAGTTAACCGCACGGTCTGTCAGTAGGATGATAGAGTAGCCATCAATCACTGCGTCTTCTGCGTATTGGCAGATACGCTTAAGTGCGCGCTCTAACTTACCTTGGTCGCCATTTGCTTGGAATACGATATCCAGCGTCTTCGCCTGAAGGTGCTCGTTATCGATTGCACGCAGTTTTTCTAACTCAGAGTTAGACAGTACTGGAGACTCAAGTTCTACTTTTTGACAGTGCTCAGGTGTTTCAGCAAGTAAGTTCTGGTCTTTACCTAGGTAAGTGTTCAGAGACATAACCATGCGCTCACGAATCGGGTCGATCGGCGGGTTAGTTACTTGTGCAAACAACTGTTTGAAGTAGTTTGAAAGGTGCTGCGATTGGTGAGAAAGAATCGCTAGCGGCCAGTCAGCACCCATTGCAGAAAGTGGCTCGTAGCCTGTTTTCGCAAGAGGTAGAATGATTTCGTTTACTTCTTCAGAACTCACGCCAAACGATTGTTGTTTGTGTAGTAGTTTCTCTGGAGAAGGTTGGCTAAATTCGTTGCTCGCATCCGGTAGCTTTTTCAGGCTCAGAAGGTTCTCTTCAACCCACTTTTCGTAAGGTTGTGCTTTAGCAATGCTGTCTTTCACTTCTTGATCAGAAATGATGCGGCCTTGCTCAAGGTCAGCAACGAAGATACGACCTGGTTGTAGACGACCACGGTACTCAACGTTTTCAGGTGCAATCTCAACAACACCAGACTCAGACGCCATTACTAGGAAGTCGTCTTTAGTTACTGTGTAGCGAGAAGGACGCAGACCGTTACGGTCAAGTGTTGCACCTACTTGAACACCATCGGTGAAACATACTGATGCTGGGCCATCCCATGGTTCCATTACGTTCGCGTGGTACTGGTAGAACGCACGACGAGTTGGATCCATGTTTTTGTTTTCTTGCCATGCTTCCGGGATCATCATCATCAACGCGTGTGGCAGAGTACGACCTGAAAGAACAAGTAGCTCAAGCGCCATATCGAAGTTTGATGAATCCGAACTACCTTCCTGACAGATAGGAAGCAGCATGTCGATTTCAGCTTGTGTAAACAGATCCGATTCTAGGATTGCTTCACGTGCTTTCATCCAGTTCAGGTTGCCGCGAACCGTATTGATTTCGCCATTGTGCGCGATGTAACGGAAAGGCTGAGCTAGACGCCAACGTGGGAATGTATTGGTAGAGAAGCGAGAGTGTACTAGTGCTAGAGCTGTCACCATGGTTGGGTTTTGCAGATCTAGGAAGTACTGAGGAACTTGTTCAGTTGTTAGCTGACCTTTGTACACCAATGTCTTGTAAGACATAGAGTTGATGTAGAAGTCATCACCGATATTTGAAACGCTTTCTAGGCATACACGAACCGTGTAGTTACGTAGAACATACAGTTTACGCTCAAGCTCTTCTGGTGTGATACCAGGGCCGCCAGAAATAAATACGTGTTCAAATTGAGGTTCAGTGCTTAGTGGGTCAGCACCAATCATTGAATTGTCCGTTGGAAGTTCACGGTAACCGATAACTTCTAACTCAAGGCGTTGTGCATTGCGTTCTAGAATGTCACGACACTGTGCACGTTTGTGTTCATCTTTAGGGAAAAGTACAACACCAACACCATATTTTTCAAAAGATGGCAGCTTAATTCCAAGCTTTACGGCTTCTTCTAGTAAGAATTCGTGCGGCTTCTGTAGCAGGATACCTGCACCATCACCAGAACACGGATCGCAGCCTTGGCCGCCACGGTGTTCCATACGTGCAAGCATATCGAGTGCTTGAGTTACTACATCATGAGATTTGCGATTCTTTAGATGCGCAACAAAACCGATACCACAAGCGTCATGCTCCAATTCAGGTGTATACAGACCCTGTGAGTTCTGCTCTTGATCTACCATAGATACATCCTTCCAGTTAAATCTAGGCGCAACTTATTTGTATAAAGTCAGCCTTGTCCTTTTATATTTATGGGTCTAAACCTGCCTATGCTGGCGGTTTGAATCCTTTCCGTATCTCGCAGGAAAAGTATTGCGAGAAAAACAATCCTTAGTGATACCTGTTTATTTTTAACCACAAACTAGTGGTTTATATAGGTGGGAGTTAGATATCACCGACTTATTAGCAAGTTTTCGTTGTAAGTAAATACTCAAAAATAGCCAATATGTGTAAGTATCCTACAATTTTGTCTAGGCGAATTGCAATGAAAGTTGACCCATGTAGACCATTTTTTTCGTTTTATTTTGAATTTAATGCCTAACAAATGTGCAACATTAGGCAAATAGAGCCGATTTTTTGCATGTTTATTGATATTTGTTAGGTTGCTCGCAAAAAGCCTTGAGTAAACTAATTGGTCGAATTTTGCAGGGATGTAATTTTTTTTCAAAAAATACTGATATTCATTCTTATTTACTTGAGTGCTTTGAAAATATGCAATTACACGAGTTGGTCAATACTATCGGCCAAGACCTTCAACGCCGTTATGGCGAGAAGGTTCACAAGCTGACGCTTCATGGTGGTTTCAGCTGCCCAAACCGAGACGGGACAATTGGCCGTGGAGGTTGCACGTTTTGTAACGTGGCTTCCTTTGCCGATGAACAAACTCAGGTTCAGAGTATTGCAGAACAACTAAAAGATCGTGCGGGTGAAATTGCTCGTGCTAAGAAGTATCTGGCTTACTTTCAGGCGTACACCAGCACTTATGCTGAGGTGCAAGTGCTCAAGAATATGTATGAAGAGGCGCTAAAAGCACCCGGTGCAGAGATCGTCGGCCTTTGTGTTGGTACGCGACCAGACTGTGTGCCTGATGCGGTGTTGGATCTGTTAGCGGGCTACGTTAAACAAGGCTATGAGATTTGGCTCGAGCTTGGCCTGCAAACCGCCAATGATAAAACCCTCAAGCGAATTAACCGCGGCCACGATTTTGCAGTGTATGAAACGATCACCCAACGCGCACGCGCTTTAGGTATCAAGGTGTGTACTCATCTGATTGTTGGCCTACCAAAAGAAACCAAAGCGGATAACCTTGAAACCTTAGACAAGGTATTAGCCGTTGGCACCGATGGTATTAAGCTGCACGGCCTTCATATAGTAGAGGGCAGTACCATGGCTAAGGCGTGGAAGGCCGGAAAGCTAGAAGCCCCAAGCCTTGAAGAGTACATCGATATCGCGAGTGAGATCATTCAACGCACGCCTGCGGACGTGGTTTATCACCGTGTTTCTTCAGCGGCGAGACGCCCAACCTTACTTTCTCCTTTATGGTGTGAGAACCGCTGGTTAGCGATGACTGAAATAGGTCGTTCGTTGGATAAAACCGGTGCTCAAGGCATCAAAACGGGCTCTGCATTCGAGTACACGTTGCCTGTTTTAAACGCGGCCAATTAATAGAAATGGGTGACTGTAGGTAACAGCAGATAAAACCAATAAATAGTGGTAACATTTCCCTAGCAGATTTTATGGTATAGATTGAGAGTAAATGGAACTGGTAATGACTTGGTTGTGGGACAGGGCGTATGGCTACGGTATTTATATCGTTGTTGTATTGCTGATTGCTCTCATCTGCTGGCATCTCTATTCTCGTTATCAGTCGCATATCGAAACGCTTCTACTTGCTACCCCGTCGCCACTCTACTTTGTTGATGTTCGAAGTGGCGAAATACTCTATGCCAATCGCCAAGCCATGCAGTTGCTTGGTATCCGCCAAATCGGTGTTAATTTTCGCTTTCCTACTGTGGAAAGCGAGAACAGCTTTCGTCACTACTTAACCAACCACATCAACTCTCGAGCCTTCGAGCAGGTCTCCCTGTGGGCGCTTTCTGAATTTGAGTCGTTCAAGATCAACTTGATCGGTCGTAAGATCCATTTTAGAAATAAGCAGGCTTGGATGATTCACGCCTCACCTTATAAAAACACTAACGAAGAACTGTCCCAAGAAGTTCGAGAACTGAATGTTGCTCGTACCGCTTTGGATTCTTTGTCTGAGCTGATCTACGTGAAAGATCAGAAAGGTCAGTTAGTGACGAGTAATCGCTCGTTTAAAAAGTTTTGGCATGGTCGTGCTGAAGAGGGCACCCTGAGTGTTTCTGGTGGAGTATTAAAAGGTCGTGTAAGTGAACGCTCTTGGACTACAGATCAAGATGGAAAAAGCTGCTTGCTTGAAACCTACCAAAGTGTGCTGCTTTCCCAAGATGGAGAAACCATCGGCACGCTCTCTATTAGTCATGATGTGACCGATTGGCATGACATGCAGCAGAAACTGCGTGGCGAGATGGAGAAGCGAAAAGATACCGAAGTGGCACTTGCGCAGCGTGACACCATCTTGCAAAACCTCCTGGAGGCCAGCCCAGACTCGATTGGTATCTTTAATGAAAACATGGTTTATCAAGCGTGTAATAAACCATTTGTGGCTGCGCTGGGTATCTCTGAAGTCAGTGACTTGATCGGTAAACGTTTACAAGATGTGGTGCCACATAGCATCTATACGCGAATATCAGAAACCGATCATCAAGTGCTTCATCAAAGTAAATCACTGCGTTATATCGACAAAGTGGTCTCAAGTGATGGAACATTTACTTGGTATGATGTAGTCAAATCACCGTTTAGAGATCCAGCATCGAGCACTAATGGTGTGTTGATCATGGCGCGTGATATTACAGAGCGTTATCTAGCAGAACAAAAGCTTGAAGAAGCCAACCTTGAACTTGAACGCCTCAGCTTTATGGATAGCCTGACTAAAGTGTCTAACCGACGTCGTTTCGATGAACAGCTCTCTACACTGTGGCATTATCATGTGCGTGAGAAGCTGCCACTGACGATCATGCTATGTGATATCGACTTCTTTAAAGGCTACAACGACTTTTACGGACACCAACAAGGCGATGATGCTTTGATTCAGGTTTCTCAGGCATTTAAGCAGGTGTTGAATCGTTCATCTGATTGTGTGGCTCGTTATGGTGGTGAAGAGTTCGGCTTTATTCTGCCAAATACAACGACCGAAGGTGCTCAGCTGGTGGCGCAGCGTATTCATGATGAAGTCCTAAAATTGGAACTTGCGCATGAGAAGTCGACAGTCTCTGAATTCATCACGGTGAGTATTGGTATTATCTCTTACATTCCTACACCTGATGATGAAATGGAATCGGCTGTTGCCTTGGCTGATAGTGCGTTGTATCAAGCGAAATCAGACGGTCGCAACCGTTCAATGGTGCATCCATACTCAATTCGCTAACGCTATAAAATTGGCAATTTGATTATCCCCGGCTATTTTTGCTTAGTTAGTATTTGTATTGGTTAATTAACCTTCGAAATTACCGCTGAACACTTGCTGCGTGTGATGTAGCTAGCTTACCTCCCATCTTCAAACAGGGTAGAATGTTGCTAGTCTTATCGCATGGAGCGCTAAATGAAACCCATGAAAAATCTTGCCCAGTATTACGTGGATCTACTCGTAAAACTGGGGATTGTCCGCTTTTCTATCTTACTCGCCCTAGCGCTTGTTGCCCTCGCTGTTGTTGTGCAAGTCGGTATCACCCTTGCACTCAAAGGCAATGTTGATGACATCGACATTGTCCGTTCAGTTTTCTTCGGTTTAGTGATCACGCCTTGGGCGGTTTATTTTCTGTCAGTGGTCGTGGACCAGTTGGAAGAATCACGTCAAAGGTTAGCGAAATTGGTCTCTAAACTTGGCGACATGCGTGAGCGAGACCAAGAACTCAACAATAAAATGCAGCTCAATATCGAGAAGCTTAATCAAGAAATTGAAGAGCGTGAAAAAGCGGAAGAAGCGCGCGCAGAAGCAATGCAAGATCTCGAAAACGAGGTGTTCCAGCGCGAGCGTACTCAGCTTGAACTCGCAGAACGTACTGCACTGTTACGCTCGTTTATCGATGCCTCGCCTGACCTTATTTACTACCGTAATGAAGATGGTGTGTTCTCTGGTTGTAACCGTGCGGTTGAAGAGCTCACTGGTAAAACAGAAAAAGAGCTAGTTGGTTTAACTCCTTGGGATGTTTACAGTAAAGAGGTCGCTCAGCAAGTTGTTGAAACCGATAAGAAAGTATTTGCTGACAACCAAGCACTGACTTATGACCAATGGCTTGAATACCCAGATGGCCGCAAGAGTTACTTCGAACTGCGTAAAGTGCCTTTCTACAGCAAAGATGGTCGTCACTTGGGCTTGGTTGGTTTTGGCCGCGATATTACTGAACGTAAAGAGCATCAAGAGTCGTTAGAAAAAGCCAGCCGCGATAAGACCACCTTTATCTCAACTATTAGCCACGAGTTAAGAACGCCGCTCAACGGCATCATTGGCTTGAGCCGCATGCTGCTTGATAGCCAACTGACCACCGAACAGCGCAAGCAGATGCAAACCATCAAGGTGAGCGCGGTGACACTGGGTAATATCTTCAACGATATTATTGATATGGATAAGTTCGACCGCCGTAAGCTTGAACTCTTCCCTACGCCTATTAACTTTGAAGATTTCGTTGTCGAGATCGAAAGTATCTCTGCGTTGATGGCTGAGCAGAAAGGGTTAAGGTTCGATCTAGAAAGATTGTCTGATCTTCCAGCTGCTGTTGAGGTGGATGGTACTCGTCTTAGACAGGTACTGTGGAACCTTGTTAGTAACGCGATGAAGTTCACCAAAGATGGTGGAGTGGTGATGACAGTCAGCGCCGACATTGATGGTGACTTTGCCAACATTACGATGGAAGTGGAAGATACTGGTATTGGTATCCCTGAAAGTGAAATCGAGAAGATCTTCGCGATGTACTATCAGGTGAAATCGGGCACGGACAACTTGCACGCTGTCGGCACGGGTATTGGTCTCGCTGTCTCTCAACAGCTAATTAATATGATGGATGGCCACATTGAAGTCATCAGTGAAGAGGGCTTTGGCAGTACCTTTACGGTTTCGATTCGAGTTCCAGTGAATCACGATACTCAGGCTCTGATCAAAACGCCAAGAAAACAGTCGAATCTTAAGATCTTTATGGTCGAAGACATTGAACTCAATATCACAGTGGCTCGCTCTCTACTTGAAAGCCTTGGCCATGAAGTGACAGTCGTGATGACGGGTAAAGAGGCGCAAATTGCTTTCAATCCTGAAGACTATGATTTGGTGTTGTTGGATATCCAACTGCCAGATATGACGGGTTTCGATATTGCTCAATACTACCGCGAGAAATACAGCCAGCTACCGCCTTTGGTGGCGTTAACTGCGAACGTATTAAACAACAAGCAAGAGTACTTCCAGAAAGGCATGGACGAAGCGATCAGTAAACCTTTGTCGGTTCGAGCTATCCAAGATGTCATCAGTGAACTTATCGAAGATGCACCAGAGGTAATTGAGAAGGTAGCGGGCACCGATAAGGTTGAGAGCATTGATAAAGTCGACGCGAGTAAGCCTGTTCTTTCAGAAATTGATACCACTTTGCTTGATATTGATATGCTAGAGTCTTACGTTGATATTGTTGGACCGAAACCGGTTTTGGATAGCATCGCGATGTTCGAAGATATGATGCCGGAGTATATGGAAATATTGAACTCCAACATGGTCGCGAAAGATAAAGCCAGTATCGTTTCTGAGGCACATAAGATTAAAGGTGCTGCAGGTTCTATTGGTCTGAAACGCATCCAACAAGTTGCCCAGAAAGCTCAATCTCCAGATTTGCCTGCGTGGTGGGAGAACATTTCAGATTGGGTTGATGAGATAAATAACGAATACCAGAATGACATTGAAGTTTTAAAGAGTTGGTTAAATCAAAGGTAGAAGAATAATGAAAAAATTAGCATTCGCCGCATGTGTAGTGGCATTAGCGGGTTGTTCTGCGCCACAAGTAGAATGGCAGCAAGATAATCAAGTCGAAGTATCTGCAGCAACAGTTACCATGAAAAGCAACCTTTGGCACAACAAGATGCCAACGATTGGCGAGACTCAAGATAAGACCCTACATGGTGCTATCTACCTAGAGTCAGACTCACAACTGCCAGCAACGCTTGCGGTTGAAAGTGTTACGGTTAAACAGGGTGCAGACACCTTGTTGGTAACGGCTGACGATCTTGATTTAAGAACACACAGTGAAACTCAATGGGAAGTCGCGTTTGTATGGCAGCTAGAAATCGACAGTGACAAGCCTGTTGATGTGGCGGTGGAACTTAAAGATGGCGAAACCGTGAAGTGGTTAGTAGAGAAAGACGTTAAGGTGGATACGGTTTACTAAAATCTTATCCAATTAAGAACAATAAAAAAGGGAGAATGCGTTGGCATTCTCCCTTTTTAATAACTATTGATGACGCTTCTAGTGTTCAAAACACTTACTGGTGAGTAGTGCTAAATGGTAAGAGGCGCGAATCGAATTAGTCTTCTAGGTCACCACAAAAGCGGTAGCCTTCACCGTGAATCGTTGCGATGATTTCTGGCGTACCAGAAACAGATTCAAAGTGCTTACGAATACGACGGATTGTTACGTCTACAGTACGATCGTGTGGCTTAAGCTCACGGCCAGTCATCTTCTTAAGAAGGTCAGCACGTGTTTGGATCTTACCTGGGTTCTCACAGAAGTGAAGTAGAGCACGGAACTCTGAACGAGGTAGCTTGTAGCCTTCGCCATCTGGGCTAACCAGAGAACGACTGTTGATATCTAGTACCCAACCGTTGAACTCATACTTCTCAACGCTACGCTTCTCTTCTTGAACAGAGCTTGTGCTCATTGAACGGTTCAGAAGGTTGCGTGCACGGATAGTCAGTTCACGAGGGTTGAAAGGCTTAGTGATGTAGTCATCAGCGCCGATCTCTAGGCCAAGGATCTTATCAACTTCATTATCACGACCAGTTAAGAACATAAGCGCTACGTTTGCTTGCTCACGTAGTTCACGCGCAAGTAGTAGGCCATTCTTACCTGGAAGGTTGATGTCCATAATTACAAGGTTAACTTGGTTGTCAGATAGCACTTGGTGCATCTCTTCACCGTCGCTAGCCTCAAAAACAGCATATCCCTCTGCTTCAAAAATACTCTTTAGAGTGTTACGAGTTACTTGCTCATCTTCAACGATAAGAATCTGCGGGGTTTGCATTTGGCGGTACCTAAATTTGTGACGAAACTGTGCTAATAGAATAAATTCTAGGCAAAAACATAACATACAGGTAATGTATTTTTGATGATAACTTAAAGTTTTCAAAAAAACACTTACTTCCAGCTATCTGCCTTCCTTGAAGTATTGCCCAATAACGTAGATCCAGTACGCCTTTCAATCATTCTTTTAGTGATTGGAGTGGATTCTATAATGTTAACAGCATGCTAACAACGCGAGAATGTTAATTCCATTCACTTTGTTGATTTACATCAATTGCCGTATCGCAACAAACTTTAATAGTATGGCTACAACTTAACCAATGTTATGGTGACTATTTAGCACCAAAACAAGAATGATTATTCGAGATGCTTCGCACATCTTGCCTGCTAAAGACCGGATTATGAACCAAGGAAGCTGAAAGCTGTCTTAAGAGTCTAGTAGATAAATATGCTCAATCAACTTTTATTGAGTAATAAATTGAGCATAGAACAATGAAAACAAAGGATTAATTTTAATAACATATAAAAGCATAGAGGCTAGCCTGACATAACCGGTAACGCCTTACTCACGGAGGATATATGCACGATATAACACCCGACTTGTGTGATGAGTTTGAAAGCGAAGTCACCCTACTGAACATGCCATTGCAGAACTTCGGCCAACGTGGTGCGTTCTTTGGAAAAATTGTAACAGTTCGTTGTTATCACGATAATTCCAAGGTTCGCGAGGTTTTAGAGACCGACGGCTGTGGCAAAGTGCTTGTCGTTGACGGAAATGGCTCATGCCAGAAGGCGCTGCTTGGCGATCAACTCGCTATTCTCGCGATAGAAAACGGTTGGGAAGGCGTGATTGTAAACGGTGCGGTGCGTGATGTAGGCATGATGTCGCAAATGGACCTTGGCGTTCAGGCGTTAGGTGCATCGCCATTCAAAACAGAGAAACGCGGTGTCGGCCAAGTGAATGTGACACTCTCTATACATAATCAACTGATTCAGCCTGGTGACTATATTTATGCCGATTGGAATGGCGTGTTAATTTCATCTGAGCTGTTAATTGAATCGTAACTGACTCAAATTGAATGCCGTTGATAGATTAGAACGGGGAATGGTTTGTGATGTACTAAAAGTTTGGATCTCAATCCGCACTAATCTGTTAATAAAGAACAAGCTAAAGAGACTAAAAGCGAAACCCTAGTCCCACTTCAACACCTTGCTGCCACTCTTCATAATCAAGGGTGGCATGCAAATCTAGGTTATCTGTTAGTTGCACTTGGCTGGAAACCTCTGCGGCTACCGATTTCTCATTGTCTTCGGTCTCGTCTTTATAGGTGTGTAGAGAACTGTTAAAAGAGACTCTTTCTGAGAACTGATAACTGACACCACTCAAGAATCCACTTTCCTGTTTCAGTGCCGCACTATTGATACGTGTACCGACGTAAAGATCCACATCTGAAAACAAGCTATAAGAGTAGCCACTGTCTATCTTCCAAGTATCGAAGCTTTCACTCGACGCGTTTTGTGTGGAGATAAAGAATTTATGAGAAGAACTATCGATCTGGCTGGGTAGTAGAGGCAAGCTATTCGCTGAACAAACAACAGGCATAGCAAAAGCCAAAAGAATAAGTAATCTCTTCATTTCCCACTCCTGATGTCATTATTATTGTTCTTCGAACGTTATCGTTCAATTAAAGCACAGAACTTGTACGTTCGCTGCACAATCGATATAGCATTTTGTTATGACTATATATGCAATTGATCACTCTTGCCTGTTCAATGAGTAAATCCAGTATCTTAAGTGAAGGTTTATACAGGGTGTTTTATCCCTTAAATGACGGTTTGCTCTGAAAAACGGTGCGAATGTAAAAAAAACGCAACTTTTCATTGACGTCCAGTGGTAAAAATTGATACACGTAGAGTAAAGCACAAGCAGAGAATTTGATATGCAGCACGTAAGCCACCTAGTAATGACCACAACCATTATTATTACCGACATTAACATTGTTGGGGCAGGCTGCTAAGTAACGGATTTTAAAAAAAGGCCTGTATCCAACAAGATACAGGCCTTTTTTTGTACCATTTTTATGACTTATGGAGAAAGGGATGCGCGTTTTAAAGTTTGGAGGTTCATCATTAGCTGATGCAGATCGTTTTTTACGAGCGGCTGATATCATCGCTAATAATGCCCAGCAAGAAGAGCTAGCCGTTGTACTATCGGCTCCAGGAAAAACAACCAATAAGTTGGTCGCTGTTATTGAAGCTGCACTGAAAAATGGTGAAGCTGACGCACAGATTACAGAGATCGAATCTTCATTTAACACACTGTTTGCAGAGATCAAAGCGGTCGTGCCTTCTATCGATGGTGCCGCGTTTCAAGAGCAGGTGGATACCTCTCTTGCTCAGCTAAAGCAGTTCGTGAATGGCATCAACCTACTTGGTATGTGCCCGAACCACGTTAATGCTCGCATCATCAGTAAAGGTGAGCGAATCTCTATCCAGTTAATGAAAGCGGTACTGGAAGCGAAAGGCCAACCAGCAAGCCTGATTGACCCTGTCCAATACCTATACGCTAAAGGCGATCACCTTGAAGCTATGGTCGATGTGGATGTCTCTACTCAGAACTTCCAACAATCTCCACTTCCTAAAGGTCACGTTAACATCATGCCTGGCTTTACTGCGGGTAATGAAAAAGGTGAGCTAGTCACACTAGGTCGTAATGGTTCTGACTACTCAGCGGCTGTGTTAGCGGCGTGTCTACGTGCTGATTGCTGTGAAATCTGGACTGATGTCGATGGTGTTTACAACTGTGACCCACGCTTAGTTGATGATGCTCGTCTGCTCAAGTCTCTTAGCTACCAAGAGGCGATGGAGCTTTCTTACTTTGGTGCTTCGGTTCTACACCCGAAAACCATTGCTCCTATTGCGCAATTCCACATTCCTTGTCTGATCAAAAACAGCTTCAACCCACAAGGCGCAGGTACTTTGATTGGCCAAGACACTGGCGAAGATAACCTAGCAATCAAAGGTATTACGACGCTAAGTGACCTAACCATGGTTAACGTATCAGGCCCAGGCATGAAGGGCATGGTAGGTATGGCGAGTCGTGTATTCGGCGCGATGTCTTCTGCTGGCGTTTCTATTGTCCTTATTACTCAATCTTCTTCTGAGTACAGCATCAGCTTCTGTATTGAATCGGCTGATAAGGTGAAAGCGAAACAAGTGTTGTCAGACGCGTTTGAACTTGAACTTAAAGATGGCCTGTTAGAGCCGGTTGAGTTCATGGATGACGTTGCGATTGTAACGCTGGTGGGTGACGGTATGCGCACTTCACGTGGCGTAGCATCTCAGTTCTTCTCTTCTTTAGCTGAAGTGAACGTCAACATTGTTGCTATTGCTCAAGGTTCTTCAGAGCGCGCTATTTCAGCGGTTATCCCTGAAGACAAAATCTCTGAAGCAATCAAAGCGTGTCACGAGAACCTATTTAACTCTAAGCACTTCCTAGATGTATTCGTTGTGGGTGTCGGTGGTGTTGGTGGCGAGCTTGTTGACCAGATCCAACGTCAGCAAGGTAAACTGGCTGAAAAAGGCATCGTGATTCGCGTATGTGGTTTAGCAAACAGTAAAGGTTTGTTGCTAGACAGCGATGGTCTACCGTTAGAGCAGTGGCGTGACCGTATGTCGAGTGCGACTGAAGAGTTCAGCCTAGCGCGTTTAGCGGCTTTGGTTCAACGTAACCACATCATCAACCCAGTATTGGTTGATTGTACGTCTAGCGAAGGTATTGCGGCGCAGTACGCTGATTTCCTAGCGGCTGGTTTCCACGTAGTAACACCAAACAAGAAAGCAAACACAGCAAGCATGGCTTACTACCATCAGCTTCGTGAAGTTGCACGCAACTCACGTCGTAAGCTGATGTACGAGACAACAGTAGGTGCAGGTCTACCGGTCATCGAAAACCTACAGAACCTTATCTCTGCAGGTGATGAACTTGAGAAGTTCAACGGCATTCTTTCAGGTTCACTGTCTTACATCTTCGGCAAGCTTGATGAAGGTATGACACTGAGCCAGGCAACCAATATTGCAAAAGATAACGGCTTCACTGAACCGGATCCTCGAGATGATCTATCTGGTATGGATGTGGCGCGTAAGTTGCTTATTCTTGCTCGTGAAGCAGGCATGGCGCTTGAACTTGAAGATGTTGAAGTAGACCAAGCTCTGCCACCGGGTTTTGATGATTCAGGTACGGTTGAAGAGTTCATGGCTCGCCTACCAGAAGCGGATGCTTACTTCAAAGAGCAGTCAGCTATCGCAGCAGAAGAAGGTAAAGTACTTCGTTATGTGGGTGAAATCGCTGAAGGTAAGTGTAAGGTTCGTATCGCTGCTGTTGATGGCGACGACCCAATGTTCAAGATTAAAGATGGCGAGAACGCATTAGCATTCTACAGCCGTTACTACCAACCAATCCCTCTAGTACTGCGTGGCTACGGCGCGGGTACTGAAGTAACAGCTGCTGGCGTATTCTCTGATGTGATGCGTACTCTTGGTTGGAAATTAGGAGTTTAAGAATGAGTTCAAGTGATATGGATGTTGTCGTTTATGCTCCTGCATCAATCGGTAATGTCAGTGTAGGGTTTGATGTGTTGGGGGCCGCTGTGTCTCCAGTGGATGGCACGCTGCTAGGTGACCGAGTTATGGTTAAAGCCGGTGATGAACCATTCTCACTTAAAACTGCAGGCAGCTTTGTTTCTAAGCTGCCAACTGAAGCAAAAGAAAACATCGTTTACGACTGCTGGGTGGTGTTCTCGAGAGAGCTTGATAAAAAAGGCGTTACGCTAAAGCCTTTAGAAATGACACTAGAAAAGAACATGCCTATCGGTTCAGGTTTGGGTTCTAGTGCATGTTCAATCGTCGCGGCACTGGATGCGCTAAACCGTTTTCACGGTCAGCCCCTGAATGAAACTGAACTGCTTGCTCTGATGGGTGAAATGGAAGGCAAGATTTCAGGTGGTATCCACTACGATAACGTTGCGCCATGTTACCTTGGTGGTGTGCAGCTCATGCTTGAAGAGCTAGGCATCATCAGCCAAGAAGTACCGTGTTTTGACGACTGGTACTGGGTAATGGCTTATCCGGGTATTAAGGTTTCAACGGCTGAAGCGAGAGAGATCCTACCATCTCAATATCGTCGTCAGGATATTATTGCTCATGGTCGTCACTTAGCGGGCTTTATCCACGCGTGTCATTCAGGTCAACCTGAACTGGCGGCGAAGATGATCAAAGACGTGATCGCTGAACCATATCGTGAGAAACTGCTTCCAGGGTTTGCTGATGCTCGTAAATACGCGCTGTCAGCTGGGGCACTGGCTACTGGTATTTCTGGTAGTGGTCCAACTCTATTTAGCATTTGCAAAGAACAAGATGTCGCCGAGCGTGTTGCACGCTGGTTAGAACAAAATTATGTACAAAATGAAGAAGGATTCGTTCACGTTTGTCGCCTAGATAAGCAGGGTTCGATCGTTACAGGAAGTGAGTTATGAAACTGTACAACATCAAAGAAAATGATGAACAAGTCTCTTTTGGCCAAGCCGTTCGTCAAGGCTTAGGCCGTAATCAAGGTCTATTTTTCCCATCTGAACTGCCAAAGTTTGATGATATCGATGCGCTGCTAGCAGAGGACTTTGTCCCTCGTAGCTCAAAGATTCTGTCAGCATTGATTGGTGATGAATTACCAAAAGAACAGATCGACCAAATGGTGGATGCAGCGTTCCAATTCCCTGCACCAATCAACCAAGTAAAAGACGGCGTTTACGCGCTTGAGCTTTTCCACGGTCCAACACTGGCGTTTAAAGATTTCGGTGGCCGCTTTATGGCTCAATCTTTAGCAGCTGTTTCTGATGGTGGTCAAATCACTATCTTAACGGCAACATCAGGTGATACTGGTGCGGCGGTTGCGCATGCTTTCTACGGCATGGAAAACATCAATGTTGTGATTCTTTACCCGAAAGGCAAGATCAGCCCACTGCAAGAGAAGCTGTTCTGTACGCTTGGCAAGAACATCCACACTGTGGCGATTGATGGTGACTTTGATGCGTGTCAGGCTCTAGTTAAAGACTCATTTGATGACGCTGAACTGCGTAAAGAGATCGGTCTTAATTCGGCAAACTCGATCAACATCAGCCGTTTAATGGCTCAGATCTGTTACTACTTTGAGGCGGCTTCTCAGCTGACTAAAGAGCAACGTGAAAACCTCGTTATCTCTGTACCAAGTGGTAACTTTGGTAACCTAACGGCTGGTCTATTGGCTAAAGCGCTAGGTCTACCTGTTAAGCGTTTTATCGCAGCAACTAACGAAAATGACACTGTTCCTCGTTACCTAGAAACAGGTCAATGGGATCCAAAACCGACTGTTGCGACAACATCGAACGCGATGGACGTAAGCCAACCAAACAACTGGCCTCGTATCGAAGAGCTTTGCCAACTGAAAGGTTGGGGCTTAGATACACTAGGCAAAGGTAAAGTATCTGACGAGCAGAGCGCTGAGTCAGTTCGCGACCTAAAAGCACAAGGTTACCTATGTGAACCACATGGTGCGATTGCTTACCGTCTACTGGAAGAGCAACTGCAAGAGAACGAAACTGGCTTGTTCCTGTGTACAGCACACCCAGCGAAATTCAAAGAAGTGGTTGATGACATCCTAGGTTCTGATATCGAACTGCCTGGCCCGCTAGCAAAACACGCGGCGATGGAATTGTTGTCTGAAGATCTTGATAACGATTTTGAAGCGCTAAAAGCTGTGCTTCGTCGAGTTCAACCGTAACGTCCATTTGTTTTTCGAACAAATAAAAACGGCGCTCAATGAGCGCCGTTTTTGTATTCTAATTTAAGCTCTAAAAATTATAGAGACTCAGTGAACGTACGTGCGATAACGTCACGTTGCTGTTCAGTTGTTAGAGAGTTGAAACGTACAGCGTAACCCGATACACGGATAGTTAGCTGTGGGTAGTTCTCTGGGTGAGCAACTGCGTCTTCTAGCGTCTCACGCTTAAGAACGTTAACGTTTAGGTGTTGACCACCTTCGATGCGTGGTGCTGCTTCGATTGCAACTTCACGGCTTTCGTACTCGCCTAGGTCTGCTGCTGAGATAACTTGGTCAGCTTCGAAACCTGCAGTAGCAACAACACAACGAGCTTCATTCTTCTCGCTATCTAGTAGCCAGATTGAGTTTAGTAGGTCATCGTTTGCTGCTTTAGTAATTTGAATACCTTGGATCATAACTATCTCCTAGTCCACTGAATGTGGTTTGATTATGGTGTTAACTTTCGATTTTTATTGAGCTGGGTAATGTATACCTAATATTAGTAAGGTATACATTGATTTAAGTCAAAAAACAACCAAAAACCATATTTTTACAAAGGTGATTATATTGAGGTAAATCAATAAAACCTTTGAAAACAAAGTAATTACAAAATATTTTAAAGTATAAAAAATATTTAACAGCCATATTTGTTGTAAGTTTACTACATTTGTTGTGTTTTTATTGAACTACAACCGATACGACCCTTTATTTATTAAGCATTCTGAAAGTGTAAAGTGATTTAATGACAAACAATAATTCATCCTCAAAACCGGAAACAAATATTAAGTTTATTGGCGCTCATGTGTCGGCTGCTGGTGGTGTTGATCAGGCGCCTATGCGTGCACGTGAAATAGGTGCCAATGCGTTTGCACTGTTTACCAAGAACCAGAGACAGTGGGCGGCAAAACCGCTAGAAGCGAAAACCATTAGTGCCTTTAAAGCTAATTGCAAAATGTTGGGCTTCGGTGCTGAGCACATTCTTCCTCATGACTCCTACCTTATTAACCTAGGAGCACCAGAAGAAGAGAAGCTAGAGAAATCACGCGCGGCTTTTATTGATGAAATGGAGCGTTGTAATCAACTTGGATTAACGCTTTTGAATTTTCATCCTGGGAGTCATTTAAAGAAAATCTCAGAAAGCGAATGTTTGGCGAAGATCGCTGAATCGATCAACCTAGCTCATCAAGCGGTACCTGACGTAATCGCAGTGATCGAGAATACGTCTGGGCAGGGCACTAATCTGGGTTGGAAGTTTGAACATCTAGCCGAGATTATCGAGCAGGTAGAAGATAAGTCACGTGTGGGTGTGTGCTTAGACACCTGCCATACGTTTACTGCTGGCTATGACTTACGTACAAAAGAGGCGTGTGAGCATACTTTTGCTGAGTTCGACCGCATCGTGGGTATGCACTATCTAAGAGCAATGCACATCAATGATTCAAAAGCTGAGTTCGCGAGCCGAGTCGATCGACACCATTCTTTAGGAAAAGGCGAAATTGGCTGGGATTGTTTTGAGTATATTGCCTCTGATTCTCGCTTTAATGGTATCCCTCTTATCTTGGAAACCATTGATTCGACGATCTGGAAAGAGGAAATTCAACAACTTAGAATGTTTCATCGCTCAGCAACGCTAGCGAGCGAACAAGCGTAATAATAGAGGGGGAAATTTATTTCCGTCTATTTCTAAAAATTGGCACCTTTCTTTCATAGTATTAAAGTGAATATGTAGTTCACGATGTCTTAGAGGAGGTGCCTTTATGTATTCAATCACCCAAACTTCAACTATTGCTGTCGCACGCCGTTTACCTACACCAAACCGTCACGTGCATAACCACGGCCACCATCGTACACAGCAGAAAAGTGGTTAATCGAGATAAGCACAACTTGAATTGATTATTATGATTCATCAACAAGTGAACCCTACACATCATGTTTATTGATAGCTGTATGAGGTATAACTAGAGCCTTATTTAGGACAGTTAGCCGATACAGCTATTTTTTTGTCTGGCGAAAGCCGCTAGAAACCTTGATGATTGGGAAGTAAAACGATGAGCGCACCAAAGACTTGGGAATCCATTATTAATGATGAACGTGATAAAGAGTACTTTCAGAGTGTCCTCGCGTTTGTTGAACAGCAACGTAATAGTGGTAAAACCGTCTACCCGCCACAAGAACAGGTGTTCAGTGCCTTTGATATGACGCCTTTCGAATCCGTGCGAGTGGTTATCTTAGGGCAAGATCCTTATCACGGTGCTAACCAAGCTCACGGCTTAGCATTCTCAGTGCTTCCTGGTGTGAAAATCCCACCTTCTCTACGCAATATGTACAAAGAGCTTGCACAAGATATAGAGGGCTTTGAGATTCCTAGTCATGGTTATCTCGATTCTTGGGCATCGCAAGGGGTGTTGATGTTGAACACAGTCCTTACAGTCGAAGAGGCAAAAGCACACTCACATGCTAAGTGTGGCTGGGAAACCTTTACCGATGCCATTATTGCTGAGCTCAATCAGCGCTCTGAACCGATCATCTTTTTGTTGTGGGGCGCACACGCCCAGAAGAAAGGTCAAGCGATTGATGACGACAAGCATCATGTGTTGGTTGCACCTCACCCATCGCCATTATCGGCACGCCGTGGATTCTTCGGTTGTCAGCATTTCTCTACAACCAACAAGCTGCTTTCTTCTATGGATCAACAACCTATTGACTGGCGTTTACCAACAGAAGTGTAGGTTGGTGGTTTTCTGAGCAGGGTCAAATCATAAATCAGCATATTCATATACACTTATAAATAGTAGGTGTAATGGAGTGCAATACTATGATGATTGAAAGGATAAGACGAGAGCATGGCTATATGGCTCGTTTACTCGCGATACTCAACAGTAAGTTAGAGTTTCTGAAACAGGAGCGAGAAATAAACTATAGCCTGATCGCAGAGGTGGTTCATTACCTTATGAACCATTCAGACAAAGTGCATCACCCTAAAGAAGACGTCATTTATCGCTACTATCTTAAGCAATATGGCAGCGAGCAAGCGATTGAAGACTTGGAGTTAGAGCATCAATTGCTTTCTGAGAAAACGGCGGACTTTTTAGGTTTGGTCGATATGATCCTTCAAGATGCGGTGGTTCCTCAGCAAGTCTTTATTGAGCAGCTTGAAGCGTTTGTTAAGGCTCAGCGAAAGCACATGGAATATGAAGAGAAGCATGTGCTACCCATGATTGTTGAGGCGTTCACGGTGAAAGATTGGCAAGAAGTGGAGTCTCAATGGCTTCAACCGGAAGATGACCCTGTTTTTGGAGAGACCATCGCCGATCAATATCGCCAACTCGCGGCTCGGGTTCGACAAAATGAACAAGAGTGTGTTTAGCCCGTTGTAATGTTGAGGTGCACCTATTTTAGGTGTCCTCTATATTAGAGGGTTGGTTTCCAAATGGCGCTTTGAGCGGATTAACTACCTCAAAAAATAAAAAAGGCACCTATATAGGTGCCTTTTGCTATCTGATTTCTTATCGTGCTGATTAAAGTTTTATATCGTCAAGGCTAAAATCAAGACCTAGGTTCATCTCTCTCAGCTCTTTCTCAAGCTGCCTACGATCGTTGATGGCTTCGATTTCACGCCACTTACGCTTGAGTGGTTTCGAGCGTGATTTTTGAGTTACACGAGGCATTTCTAGTTCTGATACTTCATCGAATTGAAAGCTATCCATAAGCCATATCTCCTTCCGTGGGACTAGTTCTTACGAACCAATAAATATCATATTTAGGTTCACAATAACTTTGATTTGTTTCTCATTTGTTTCAAATCCATGAAGCTTTTGTTCTATTTTCTTATGCATGCTCACACATTGTGAGAATTATTATGTATAAAAAACAGGCAAACAAACCTAAGTAAACGATTAAATTGGGGGTTATTGAATGTTAATTCATTGTGCGAATGGAATAGCGTTTTGACTACAATGCATTGAAGTGCACATGGTACCGTGCGGTATAGGGATCTCATTGGCCTAGAAAAAAACGAAGATCTTCACTATACCTTGTAAAACCTAGGCTGACGTCATTTTTATAGGATGGTGTTCTTGTTGGGGTAGTGCCGTGGCTGTTGTTGATATTATGTCCCGATAATGTGACTTTTATTGGGCTGCATTGTTGAAAGTTGTGTTAACAAAAGGTGTGTTATTAGTGAAATGTCATTTTAATATAAGTGTATTTGCATATTGATTTTTAGGCCGTCTCGCTGCATTATCCGCCCGTCAAAAAATACACTGATACGTAAAATGGATGCATGAAGCGACATTTACAGTCTCAATCGCCGCAAGAATATAACAAGAGTGCCGACACAACATTGACAGAGGCATAGGCGATTAAGAGGAAGGCTAGGAAGCATGATCGGTGCTTAAACTCAATTACGAGGTTCACGTGACAGACTTAATCAATTTGATGAACGATCTCCTTTGGGGATCTATCTTAGTTTACTTACTGGTTGGTGTGGGTATCTACTTCACTGTACGACTAGGCTTCATTCAATTCCGCCATTTCGGCCACATGTTCTCTGTTCTTAGAAACAGCCGTAAAGCAGACAGTGCTGGTATCTCTTCTTTCCAAGCTCTTTGTACTAGTCTCGCTGCTCGTGTAGGTACGGGTAACATGGCAGGTGTTGCTGTAGCACTAACCGCTGGTGGCCCTGGTGCTATCTTCTGGATGTGGCTAATCGCAATGCTAGGTATGGCAACATCGTTTGCAGAAAGCACACTGGCACAGCTATACAAAACGCGTGATAACGACGGTAACTACCGCGGCGGCCCTGCATACTATATGGAGAAAGGCCTAGGCATGCGTTGGATGGGGGTTCTATTCTCTATCTTCCTCATCATTGCATTTGGTCTTGTATTCAACGCGGTTCAAGCGAACGCGATTGCAAGCGCAATGAATACGGCATTCGACCTTGAGCGTAGCTACGTTGGTGTTGGTATCGTAATCATCTCTGCGTTCGTTATCTTCGGTGGTATCCGTAAGATTGCACGCACAGCAGAAATCATCGTTCCAATCATGGCATTGGCTTACCTAGCGATCGCTATGTACGTGATGTTCGCGAACATCGAGAAAGTGCCTGAAGTACTGGCTCTTATCTTCAAGAGTGCATTCGGTCTGCAAGAAGCAGCAGCGGGTGGCCTAGGTTACGCAATCGCACAAGCGATGATTAACGGCATCAAACGTGGTTTGTTCTCGAACGAAGCGGGTATGGGTTCTGCGCCAAACGCAGCAGCTTCTGCTACGCCTTACCCACCGCACCCAGCATCACAAGGTTACGTGCAAATGCTAGGCGTGTTCATGGATACCATTGTTATCTGTTCAGCAACAGTCGCAATCATCCTGATGTCTGGTGAGTATGTACCACACGGTGAAGTAACGGGTATCGAACTAACGCAACGTGCACTAACAGCACAAGTGGGCGAATGGGGCGGCATTTTTGTAGCGGTAGCGATTTTCTTCTTCGCTTTCACTTCAATCATTGCAAACTACTCGTACGCTGAAACGAACCTTATCTTCCTTGAGCACAACAACAAGAAGGGCCTAGTGCTGTTCCGTATCGTTGTTCTGGGTATGGTTATGTTCGGTTCTCTAGCGACGTTACCAACGGTATGGGCACTGGCTGACGTATCGATGGGCCTAATGGCGATTGTTAACTTGGTGGCGATTATCCTGCTATCAGGTATCGTGATTAAGCTAGCGAAAGACTACAACCGCCAACTAGACGCGGGTAAAGTACCAACATTCGATTCGAATGACTTCCCAGAGCTTAAGTCTCAGCTGGAAGACGGTATTTGGGACAACAACAAGAAGTAATCTTGTTGGAGCGATAAACGGCTCATCCTAAAGTGATTAGAAAGGCTAAGGTTTCGACCTTAGCCTTTTTGTTTGCCTGTCATTTGTCTCATTCTGTCTATCGAAGTAATAGGAAGAGTCATAAAGACAAGTTGATGTTTTTTCTATACTCTAGCAGCATCCAGTTAGATAACCGATTAGGGTAAAGTTATGTTAGTTGTCGTTTCTCCAGCCAAAACACTTGATTACGAATCACCATTAGCGACGGAACGCTTTAGTCAGCCTGAGTTTGTTGAACACTCTGCTGAGCTGATTGAAGAGTGCCGCAAACTGACGCCAGTAGATATTTCTGCACTGATGAAAGTCAGCGATAAAATCGCAGGGTTGAACGTAGCGCGCTTTGAGCAGTGGAGCGAGACCTTTACCCAAGACAACGCACGCCAAGCAATCCTAGCCTTTAAAGGCGATGTATACACTGGCCTAGACGCTGAAACGCTATCGGATGAAGATTTTGACTACGCACAAGACCACCTGCGCATGCTTTCTGGGTTATATGGCTTGCTTAAGCCGTTGGATTTGATGCAGCCATACCGCCTAGAGATGGGTACACGCTTAGCCAATGCTCGTGGTACTAACTTGTACCAGTTCTGGGGCAACATCATCACAGACAAGCTGAATGAAGCGTTGAATGCTCAAGGCGACAATGTGTTGATCAACTTGGCGTCTAACGAATACTTTAAAGCCGTGAAGCCGAAGAACTTGGATGGCCAAGTGATTACCCCTGTATTCAAAGACTGCAAGAACGGTCAGTACAAGGTGATCAGTTTCTACGCGAAGAAAGCGCGTGGCATGATGGCTCGCTACATCATCGAGAACAAGATCGACTCGGTTGAGGCTCTGACCCAGTTTGATACGGCGGGCTACTACTTCGTTGAAGAAGAGTCGAACGCGAAAGAGCTTGTCTTTAAGCGCGAAGAGCAAAACTAGTAGTCCTTGGCTAACGAGTAGCTCTCGGTTTTAGCCTGATAACAGACCAGATAGAGAAAAGCCCCATGCAGCGAACTGCATGGGGCTTTTTTATTGAATCGTTGAAGCTGGTAGATTACTTCTTCTTTGCTGCTTTCTTTTTCTTCGCGATTTTTTTCTTCTTCGCGATTTTTTGTTTCTCTACCGCTTTCTTATCTTCTTTCTTCGGCTTCTTCTTCTTCTTAGTCACGGCCGCTTTCTTATGCGTAGGGCGCATGCCTTCAATAAAGCGTTCTTTGATTGGTTCGTCTGTGTAACGAGCCACACGCTCAATCATTAGTTGATCGTGCGCTTCAATGATAGAAACCGCGTTACCTTTTTTACCAGCACGAGCAGTACGGCCAATACGGTGTAGGTATACGTCAGCAGTACGTGGCATGTCGTAGTTGATTACGTGGCTTACGTCTGGAAGGTCGATACCACGAGCAGCAACGTCAGTCGCTAGTAGTACGTTTACAGAGCCGTCACGGAAACGAGCAATCGCGTTGTTACGACGATCTTGAGGCATTTCACCTTGGATCCACGCACATGGAATTTGCGCGCTTTCAAGTTGAGCTCGTAGATCACCTAGACGATCACGCGTCTTCAAGAATACGATGCTGCGCTCAGCTTGCTCTGTGATGACGTGCTTTAGGATGTTCAGCTTGTGCTCTGCTGTGTCTGCACGGTGGTACCACTGAGTGATCTTCTTACGCTCACGAAGTGATGATTTCGCATCGATCTCCGCTGGGTTTTTCAGTAGATCTTCAGTGAAGCCTTCAATGCCTTTACCTTCTAGCGTTGCTGAGAACAGTAAAGTTTGTTTACGCCAGCGACACTCTGCAGACAGACGGTCAACAACAGGACCAAAGCCCATGTCTAGCATGCGGTCGGCTTCATCTAGAACCAGCCATTCAATCGCACGACAGTCAAAACGCTCGCCTTCAATGTATTCCATCAAACGGCCAGGTGTTGCTACTACGATATCTTGAGTGGTACTTAAGATATCTGCGTGCTCTTGGTACATCACACCGCCCGTGATCGTGAAGATATTTAGGCTGGTGTATTTAGCAAGCTCACGTGCTTGTTCGGTGATCTGCATTGCTAGCTCACGCGTTGGCGTCAGGATAAGCATACGTGCAGGGCCAGATTTTTTACGTGGGAAATCCAGTAGGTATTGCAGTGCTGGCAATACAAATGATGCTGTTTTACCAGTACCTGTTGGCGCAGAAGCCAAAACGTCTCTTCCATCTAACGCTTGTGGGATTGCTTCAGCTTGTATCTGTGTTGGACGTTCGTAGCCCATTTCGTCAATTGCTTTAAGCAGCTCTTGGTTTAGATCGAGTTCTGCAAAGGTTCTGATCACTGTTGTTTCTCCACAAGCAATAAATGTTTCTGCCTCAAAAAGCAGACGATAAAAAAGAGTAGTCGGACATTATAGAAGCATTAGTGATTAGGATCACATGGTATTTGCTACATCTTGAGATAAAAATCTTTAGTGAGCGCAATAAATGCTTCGCTATAACCACCTTGATGGTGAATTGTAAGCGATTCACGCTGCAAATCTTGCTCGCAAGCAGGATCTTTAGATAACTCGAATAAAATTCGGCTAGCTGGCTTTTTATCTGTTGTTTTTACATCAAGGCGTTTTGCTAGATACCAACCACATTGCTCGGCAAGCTTGATAAAACCTTCCCCCTCAGGCGTCGGTAGGATGAAACTGGCAGTCGCGGCGTCGGTTGTTATCTCGAAACAACGCTGGGCAAGCGCTAAATGATCCAAGCTGTCGGTGTGCCTGGCGGTGGCTCTTTGGCTTTGCTGCGCCTGTTCTCCAGAGTTGAAGTAGGGCGGGTTACAGATGATCGCATCAAACCTTTGTGGAAAGTCGGCTGTTAACACGCTGCCGTGATCAAGGGAGATACGATTTTGCCAAGGCGACTGCTCAATATTGACAGTGGCAGCATCAATAGCGTGTTGATCAATATCTATCGCAGAGATTGAAGCATCTTCAAAACGCTGCGCAGCCATCAAAGCCAGCAGACCTGTCCCGGTTCCAATATCGAGTACACATGATCTTTGTGGCAGGCTTACCCACGCGCCAAGTAATACGCCATCGGTACTGACTGGCATACCGCTTTTCCCGCCGTAAATTGAGAATTGCTTAAAATTGAAGCTTTTAGTTTGCACTGTTTTGTCTTTCATTAATGTTCTGAGTATCGAGATATTTTAAGTGATTAGCTCTAATGTTAACCGCTTGTATGAGTCAATGTTCTGCTTGAAAAAATATTGTTGTGCATTGTGGTTGGTTTATAATTGTGGCTATTTTTCTATAGCTAGTGGAATCCACTGCTTTTTGTTCTCATATGCAAATTTATATGGTGTTTTTGTGTGGTGACTTGCAGCTAGCCAGTTGTTTCGTCATTATGCGCGACTATTTTATAGATTGATTGGCAGCTTTGAGCTGTAACATTCATGTAAGCACAACATAAATTCATAAATATAATTAAGGATTATCTGTGAAACAGAGTCTAAAACTAACAGATATAATGGCATTGGGCTTTATGCTTTTTGCGTTTTTCTTGGGTGCGGGTAACATCATCTTCCCACCTCTAGCTGGCCAATTAGCCGGTGATCACTTCCTTCCAGCGATGTCTGGTTTTCTGCTGACTGCCGTTGGTCTGCCGTTAATCACTATCGTCGCGGTCGCAGTGGCTGGTGGCTCTTGGGGTCACTTAACTAAAGATCTTCCTAAGAAAGCAGCAACCATCATGGCTGTACTGATCTTTATCATTATCGGTCCTGCATTTGCTGCACCGCGTACTGGCCTTGTTGCCTATGAGATGGCGGTGAAACCGTTCTTCATCGATGCCTCTCAAGCTCACCTAACTCTCTTTTCGATTGCATTTTTTGCAGTAGCGATGTTCTTCTCATGGTCGCAAGGTAAGCTTATTGACGTCATTGGTAAGGTACTAACACCTGCACTGTTCGTTGGTTTGGTTGTACTGGCGATCGCTGTATTCGTTAACCCTCAAGGCGACGTTCTTGCGGCTCACGGTGAGTACATCACTCAACCACTGACCAAAGGTTTCCTTGAAGGCTACAACACCATGGATACTTTTGCTTCTTTGATGTTTGGTATGCTGATTGTTGATGCGATTCGTAGCAAGGGCATTACTGACCGTGCAGCGACGACTAAGTACCTAATTAGCGCGGGTTGTATTGCCGCAGCGGGTCTGGCGTTTGTTTACATCTCTCTATTTTTCCTAGGCGCAACAAGTGCAACAGTCGCAGCTGGTGCAGACAATGGCGGTGCTATTTTAAGCCTATACGTTCAATCGTTGTTTGGTCCTTCTGGTCAGCTAGTGCTTTCTGTGATCGTACTATTAGCATGTCTAACTACGGCGATTGGCCTTGTGTCAGCATGTTCTGATTACTTCAGCTCGCTAACGCCTCTGTCTTACAAGACTTGGGTAATCATCAATGGTGTAGCTTGTGCAACCGTTGCGAACGTTGGTCTTTCTCAACTGATTTCTCTGTCTGTTCCAGTACTGTTTGCACTGTACCCAGTCGCTATCGCGTTGGTTGCTCTGACATTCTTACGTAGCCGTTTCCCTAATCCAAAAGCGGCTTACCGCGTAGTGGTATTAGTGTCACTGCTGTTTGCTCTTATTGATGGCGCTAAAGTAGCGGGTGTAGACGTGTCTGCACTTAAGATGCTGCCACTGTTTGAGATCGGTATGGGTTGGTTGCTTCCAACAACGGCTGCAATCATCTGTATGTTCTTTGTTGGCAAGTCAACAGAACAAGAGATGGCTGAAGAGACTGTTTAATCTTCCGTTGAGATTAGATTGTCCTTCGAGATGAAATAGAAAAGGCCTCATTACTTCGCAGTAATGAGGCCTTTTTGTATTCTGTGGTCTTTTTATATCCAGCTAGTTACTTGGTTAGCTACTTAGCCGGGAGTACTTCTGTTTGGTTATAGCTTTTCGCTGTACTCAACCAGTACTTGCTCAACCCAGCTTGCGATACGGTCGTCGCTTAGCTCGTATTGTGAATCTTCATCAAGCGCCAAACCAACGAATTGAGATTTGTCTTCGGTTAACGCTTTAGACGCTTCGAACTCGTAGCTGTCATCGTTTGGCCAGAAGCCAACAAACTCTGCACCCGCGGTTTTCAGTTCATCATGCAATAGACCCATCGCATCTAGGAACCATTCGCCGTAGCCTTCTTGGTCACCCAAACCAAACAGAGCCACAACCTTGCCTTTCATAGGCGTGGTTGCGATGTCTTCCCACAGTTCATTCCAATCTTCTTGGATTTCACCGAAGTCCCAAGTCGAGATGCCCAGCAATAAAAGGTCGTAGTCCGCCATCAATGAAAGAGGGCTTTCTTTCACGTTATGGATATCAACTAGGTCTTCACCAATAATGCCGCGAATTTTCTCTGCTGCCATTTCTGTGTAGCAGGTGGTTGAGCCGTAAAATAATCCAATTTTCATAGCAAACGTTCGATTTTAATTTCAGATGGCGAATTCTAACCATAAATCGACTTCGATTGCAGCGATTATCCGCTCAAGTCGTAATTTTTATGGCATTCATATTTGCTCTGGCATACTCTCAAAACAGTTTCCAATATTGTGAGTAACACTATGCAGTCGCCTCAAGGGCAGAGCGCAGACCACGGTCTCGTTGAGCAGTTTTTAGATGCTATGTGGATGGAGCGAGGATTATCGGAGAATACGCTTGTCTCGTACCGTACCGATTTGTCCAAGTTATTAGCGTGGATGGAAAAGAACAATTACCGCCTCGACTTCATTAGCCTTTCAGGTTTACAGGATTATCAAGGCTGGTTAGCCGACGCCGATTTTAAGCAGACCTCTCGTGCCCGTATGTTGTCGGCGATTCGTCGCTTGTTCCAATATTTGCACCGCGAGAAAATCAGAGGCGATGATCCAAGTGCCTTGTTGATCAGCCCGAAGCTGCCGCAACGCTTGCCGAAAGATTTGAGCGAAGAACAGGTTGATGCTTTGCTCGATGCGCCAGATCCGAACGATCCGATTGAGCTTCGCGATAAGGCGATGCTTGAGTTACTCTATGCAACCGGTTTGCGTGTGACAGAACTGGTTAGCTTGACGATGGAAAACATCAGCCTAAGACAGGGCGTGGTGCGTGTTATTGGTAAGGGTGGCAAAGAGCGCTTAGTACCAATGGGCGAAAATGCGGTGGATTGGATAGAGACTTTTATTGAACAGGGTCGTCCACATCTACTTGGCGAAAACAGTTCTGATGTGGTTTTTCCGAGTAAACGCGCCAAGCAAATGACCCGTCAGACGTTCTGGTATCGTATTAAGCACTACTCGGTCGTCGCTGGTATCGACACAGAATTGTTGTCACCACACGTATTGAGACACGCTTTTGCGACGCATTTACTGAACTATGGCGCAGATCTCAGGGTCGTACAGATGTTACTTGGGCATAGTGACTTATCGACTACCCAAATTTATACTCACGTGGCGACTGAAAGGCTCAAGCAAATTCATGCGCAGCATCACCCACGTGCTTAAATCCATTTATTTTTAAGGTGAACTTAATGAGCGTATTACGCCGTCTTCCTCTACTAGCGCTTCCTCTTATGATTACTGCATGTAATGCATCAGAAGCGAAAGTAGAAACAACATCAACAGCCGTAGAAGCTGCTCCAGCTCAAGCTATTGATACAGCTGCGTTAACTAAGCGTTTTGAAAAAATCGGTATTAAGGTCGATAAGATTGTTCCTTCGGATATCGATGGTTTGTTAGAAGTTCAAACCAACAGCGGCATTATATTTTCTTCTCCAGAGGGCGATCACTTTCTAGCCGGTACACTTTACTCTTTAGATGAAAACGGTAAGTTCAGTGATGTTTTGGCTGAGCGTCAAGCTCCGCTGAATGCTGAAAAAGTCGCGGCGATGTCGGATACGGTTATTGAATACAAAGCCGATAACGAAAAGTATGTTGTGACGGTATTTACTGACATTACGTGTGGCTACTGTGTTCGTCTGCACAGCCAAATGCAGGGCTACAACGATCTGGGTATTACCGTTCGTTACATGGCTTACCCACGCCAAGGTGCGACAGGGCAAGTTGCCGATCAAATGGCAGCAATCTGGGCTTCAGATGATCCAAAAACAGCGATGCATGACGCTAAAGTAAATCGTCAAATGCCAGCGTCTGGTAAAGATCTAGCAGAGCAAAAGCAGATCATTTCTAAACAGTACCAATTAGGTCGTGAGCTTGGCATCAATGGCACACCGGCTATCGTGCTAGCAAGTGGTGAGTTGGTGAGTGGTTACTTACCGCCAGCACAACTTCTTCAACGTTTAGAGCAATAATCTCGTTTTCTGTATTGCCAATTTATCCCCCATGTTTTTGATTTAAGGAGTGGCCTGATTGATATCGGGCCCATTTTTATATGATAGAGATCCAACGCCGTCCTGAGGTCGACATTTCAGTCTTACCTGCTCACTTACCTGACTTGTTAAAGCGCATTTATGTGAGTCGTGGAATCGACAGTGCCGACCAACTAGAGACAGCAGCGAAAGGCTTGCACTCTTATCAAAAACTGGGCGGCATTGATGCTGCGGTTGAGCTGTTGTTCAAAGCTATTCAGCAGCAAAAACGCATCATCATTGTTGGTGACTTTGATGCCGATGGCGCGACCAGCTCGGCGCTGTCTGTTTTAGCGTTACGTATGCTCGGCAGCTCTAACGTCGACTATCTGGTACCAAACCGTTTTGAAGATGGTTATGGCTTGAGCCCTGAGGTTGTTGAACAGGCAATCGAGCTTGGTGCTGAAGTGATCATGACGGTCGACAACGGTGTATCTTCAATTGAAGGTGTTCGCTTTGCTAAAGAGAAAGGGCTAGAGGTTCTGGTTACCGATCATCACTTGCCGGGCAATGAACTGCCAATGGTCGATGCGATGGTTAACCCAAACCTTGAGAGCTGTGCTTTTCCTTCGAAAGCCCTAGCGGGTGTTGGTGTCGCTTTTTATCTGATGATGGCATTGTGTGTTCACATGCGTAAGTTGGGTTGGTTTGCAGAGCGCGGCATGACAGAACCTAAGTTGATGGAACTGATTGACCTTGTGGCGCTGGGTACGGTTGCCGACGTGGTTCCACTCGATGAAAACAACCGAATTTTAGTTCATCAAGGTTTGCAACGTATTCGTGCGGGTAAAGCTCGTCCGGGCATTCAAGCCTTGATCGAAATTGCTAAGCGAGACGCTAAGCGTTTGGTGGCGTCTGACTTTGGCTTTGCTCTTGGTCCTCGTATCAATGCAGCTGGTCGATTAGACGACATGTCTTTTGGTGTTGAGCTGCTAATGAGTAACAACATCCATGCGGCTCGTCGAATGGCGAGTGAGTTAGATGGCTTGAACCAAACACGTAAAGAGATCGAAGAGGGTATGAAGCAAGAAGCGATGGCTTTTTGTGAGCGCCTTGAATTTGGTAAAGACGACCTACCTTCTGGCTTGGCACTATTCCAACGTGATTGGCACCAAGGTGTGATTGGTATTTTGGCTTCGCGTATCAAAGACAAATACCACCGCCCAGTGATTGCGTTTGCAGATGGCGGCGAAGGCAGTATCAAAGGTTCATGTCGTTCAATTCCGGGTCTGCACATGCGTGATGCATTGGACCGAATTGATACTCAAAACCCTGGCTTGATTCTTAAATTTGGTGGCCACGCAATGGCGGCTGGTTTAACCATCATGGAAAAGGACTTTGAACGCTTCAGCAAGCTGTTCAATGATGTGGTGAAGAATGAACTTGGAGAAACAGCACTGAAGGGCATTATCTTGTCTGATGGTGAGCTGTTACCAGAAGAGTTCTCGATGCACACCGCTGAAACGCTGCGTTCAGGTGGCCCGTGGGGACAAGCTTTCCCTGAGCCAATCTTCGATGGTGAGTTTAAAGTGCTGCACCAAAAGCTGGTGGGTGAAAAGCACCTTAAGCTGATGCTTGAGCCGCTCTACAAAGGCCACCCAACCAATGTGATGATTGACGGTATTGCCTTTAACGTCGACCTACGTCGCTGGCCTGATGCATCAGTAAAAACCGTTCATCTTGCATTTAAGCTCGATATCAACGAATTTCGCGGCAACCAATCGTTGCAGCTGATGATTGATCATATCGAAGCCAAATAGTGATTTTGGGCTCAATAATGCTCATCATATAGTGCCAAATTCAACAAGCTCTGTTCAAAAACAGGGCTTGTTTTCCTTCCTGCCCTTACAAAATTTACGTGTTTTTTATGCCTGTCAATTTTATATCCCATTAAGTTGTTGAATCTTGGTTCACCACTCTAAAAAATTCTGTATCTCCGTCACACTTTTGAGTACAATTCTTCGGTTAAATTCTACTCATAAATGATGAGCTAAAATGTTTGAAATCAATCCTATAAAAAACCGTCTGCAGGATGTGTCTGAGCGCACAAATATCCTGAGGGGGTATCTTTGACTATGACGCTAAGAAAGAGCGTCTAGAAGAAGTAAACGCAGAATTAGAACAACCGGATGTATGGAACGAACCTGAGCGTGCTCAAGCGCTAGGTAAAGAACGTTCTGCATTGGAAGCGGTAGTAGAAACGATCGACCAACTTGACCAAGGTGTTGAGGATGTTGATGGCCTATTAGAGCTTGCGGTTGAAGAAGAAGATCAAGAAACGTTCGATGAAGTTGAACCAGAACTGGCCGAGCTTGAAGCTAAGCTAGAGAAGCTGGAATTCCGTCGTATGTTCTCTGGTGATCACGATGCATCAGATTGCTACATCGATTTACAGTCAGGTTCGGGCGGTACAGAAGCTCAAGACTGGACTTCAATGATGTTGCGCATGTACTTACGTTGGGCAGATTCGAAAGGCTTCAAGACTGAAGTTATCGAAGTGTCGGATGGTGATGTTGCTGGCCTTAAAGGCGCAACGGTACGTATTTCTGGTGAGTATGCTTACGGTTGGTTACGCACAGAGACTGGTGTTCACCGTCTAGTTCGTAAGTCACCATTTGATTCAAGTGGTCGTCGTCATACTTCATTTGCATCTGCGTTTATCTATCCTGAGATTGATGACAACATTACGATCGACATTAATCCTTCTGACCTACGTATTGACGTATACCGTGCCTCTGGCGCTGGTGGTCAGCACGTAAACACCACGGAATCAGCGGTACGTATTACTCACGTTCCGACTAACACTGTGGTTCAGTGTCAGAATGACCGTTCGCAGCATAAGAACAAAGATCAAGCGATGAAGCAGCTACGTGCTAAGCTTTTTGAACTTGAGATTCAAAAACAAAATGCTGAAAAACAAGCGAGCGAAGAGACGAAATCAGACATCGGTTGGGGCAGTCAAATCCGCTCTTACGTGCTGGATGATTCTCGTATCAAAGATTTACGCACCGGCATCGAAAACCGTAATACTCAAGCGGTTCTTGACGGTGACTTAGACAAGTTTATTGAAGCTAGCCTGAAATCAGGTCTGTAAGCTTTATCAACTATTAAGCTTTACCAATAATATTGGTAAAAATGCCTATATTTGCAAAAATATAGCGGTCCAAATTTTAAAAGCAGGGTACATCTCTAATGACTGATGCTGTTCAAAACGAAAACGCACAAGAAGCTTCTTCACCTGAAGAGAACAAACTAATCGCTGAGCGCCGCAGCAAGCTGGATCACATCCGCCAAAACTGCAAAGCTAACGGTCACCCAAATGACTTCCGTCGTGAGCACCTAGCTGGCGATCTTCAAGCGGAATTCGGTGAGAAGACTAAGGAAGAGCTAGAAGAGCTTAACCACATCGTTGCGATCGCTGGTCGTGTTATGGCGAAGCGTGGTCCATTCCTTGCGATTCAAGAAACTTCTGGTCGTATCCAAGCATACGCAGCGAAAGACGTTCAAAAAGTACTGAAAGAGAAGTACCAAGGCCTAGATATCGGTGACATCATCGGTGTTAAAGGTGCGCTTCACAAATCAGGTAAAGGCGACCTTTACGTGAACATGGAAGAGTTTGAATTGCTGACTAAAGCACTTCGTCCTCTACCAGAGAAGTTCCACGGTCTAACTGACCAAGAGATGCGTTACCGTCAGCGTTACGTTGACCTAATCGTGAACGAAGATTCTCGTAATGCATTCATCGTGCGTTCTAAGCTTGTATCTTCAATCCGTAACTTCATGAGCGCGAAAGGCTACCTAGAAGTTGAAACGCCAATGATGCACGTGATCCCGGGTGGCGCAACTGCACGTCCGTTCATCACTCATCACAATGCACTAGACATCGACATGTACCTACGTGTTGCACCAGAGCTTTACCTTAAGCGTCTAGTGGTGGGTGGTTTTGACCGTGTATTCGAGATCAACCGTAACTTCCGTAACGAAGGTCTATCTCCACGTCACAACCCAGAATTCACAATGATGGAATTCTACCAAGCGTACTCTGACTACAAAGACCTTATGGATCTGACAGAAGAGATGCTAAGCACGGCAGCAATGGACGTTCTTGGTTCTACTTCTATGCCTTACGGTGACGAAACGGTTGAGTTCGGTGGCACTTACGCTCGCATGAGCATGTTCGATGCAATCAAACACTACAACCCTGAGCACGCTGAGATTCAAGCGCTAACAGAAGCAGACCTACAAGACCGTGAAAAGATGGTTGCTATCGCAAAATCTGTACACGTAGACGTAGAAACGTTCTGGACATGTGGTCAGCTTCTAGAAGAGATCTTTGGTGAAACGGCTGAGCCTCAGCTAATTCAACCAACGTTCATCACTGGCTACCCAGCGGACATCTCTCCTCTAGCTCGTCGTAGCGATGACAACCCGTTCTTCACAGACCGTTTTGAGTTCTTCATCGGTGGCCGTGAAGTTGCGAATGGTTTCTCTGAGCTTAACGATGCACAAGACCAAGACGAGCGTTTCAAAGCGCAAGTTAACGCGAAAGACGCGGGTGATGACGAAGCGATGTACTACGATGCAGACTACATTACTGCACTAGAGCACGGCCTACCGCCAACAGCGGGTCAAGGTATCGGTATCGACCGTCTAGCAATGCTATTTACAAACACGCACACAATCCGTGACGTGATCTTGTTCCCGGCAATGCGTCCACAGGCGTAATTCTCGCTTATAGGGCGTAACAGCCTATGTAATTAAAAAGCCACCTTCGGGTGGCTTTTTCTGTTTTGGGGCTTCAAAACCTAGTCTGTACCGCACTCTTGATTCGAAAAATCGTTATTTCTGACATAGTCTTACTATTGAGACATAAAATCTAAGATAGTCTCACTACTATACGTCTCTGCGCTGAATACGCTCTCGCGGCATTTTGTCGAACGATGAAGCAGTGACTCGTATTAGTCTGATTTAAATAAAAATAGAATAAGGAAGAAGGATGGGAACTCAATTTAAGATGGATTCCTTACCAGGTTCTCTTATCGTCGTTGGTGGTGCGTACGAACCCTGGTTATCAGTGTTAGAACAAGTGGGTTGGCAGTGTACCCAGTGTGCAGATTTACGAAAAGCCGATGCCTTGATTGCTGATATTGGCCCATGTATTGGTATTGTCGATCTTAGTCATGATGAGTTCAGTCTTAACGGTATTGCTAACCTTGTGAGCAATAACAAGCAGGTGAGATGGCTCGCCTTTATCCGTGAATCTCAATTAAGCTCTGATACGATCTGCCAGTTTATCGTCAACTTCTGTATCGACTTTTTCACGGCACCAATCCCAGATGCTCAATTGCTGAGTACCATTGGTCACCAACTGGGTATGCTTAAGCTTGAGCAGAAGGTATGGCCAAACTACGGCATCAATAACAACATGGGACTGCTAGGCGATTCTGTGGCCGTGAAGCGCTTGAGAGACCAAGTAAAGCGTATTGGGCCGACTGATGTCAGTATCTTGATTTATGGCGAGAGTGGGGCTGGTAAAGAGACGATTGCACGCTCGATTCATCAAAATTCGTCGCGAGCACAGAAACCATTTTTAACGGTTAACTGTCGTGCCTTGTCTGAAATGAGAATAGAGGCCGAGGTGTTTGGCATATCAGCACAGTCAGCGACTGCGCCTTGTATGTTGGAAGAAGCCGATGGCGGAACCATCTTGCTTAATGATGTTTTAGCGATGCCACGCAATCAACAACTGAACCTGTTGCGCTTTCTACAAGAAGGTAAGATTGAAACTGCGAATGGACCTAAATCTGTCGATGTGCGTATTCTGGCCGCGAACTCCTCTGATATCGAGAAGGCGTTGATCGAGGGCGACTTCAATGAAGAGCTTTATCACTATATCAATGTTCTGCGTATTCATGTTCCAAGCTTAAAAGAACGTGTGAGCGATATTTCAGTACTGGCGAATCATTTTCTGCGTGAGTACTCGAAAGAGTTTAATGCTCAAGCGAAGAGCTTCTCAGACGATGCTATCCGTTCGATGAATCGATACCATTGGCCTGGAAATGTGCGTGAGCTGATGAATCAGATTAAGCGTGTTGTGTTGATGTCTGATGCTGTGATCATTGAGGATCACCAACTGGATTTACCAAAACAGAATGATGAACGCCGAAGCTTGAAGAGTATTCGAGAGCGCTCAGAGCGCGATGCGTTACTGATTGTATTGGAATCTTACGGTGGTCAGGTTTCATTGGCGGCTAAGGAGCTCGGTGTATCACGAGCGACGATGTACCGCTTGCTGAATAAACACAGCCTAATCTCTGAAGGTGTTGTTTAGACTCTTCTCTACATGACTTTTTTGTTTCTGAAGGGTAGTCCGTTGTTTTCTAGTTAGACCCTAAGAGAGATATGCTGTGATTTTATATAATCATAGTGAATATGTTATATGTAAATGAATATGCAACTAATATTTCAGGCGAATGCATTGTTTTAAAAATGTTAATTAATTAGCGGTTGAATAATATACTCACTTGGTTAGACTTTAACCGTTAAAGCAACGATTTAACAAAGACTTGTCTGCTTTTACTTCCCCATTTTTTTTGGATTTTTTAGTTAGCTTGGAGGCGCAAATGAAACATTTCGATTTTATACAGCATATTTGCGCGTCGTTTGATCCGTGTACTGACATGGTGACTGATATGTCACTCACATCAGCCATAGCCGATCGAAACACCCAAGATAAACCTAACTAATAGATCCGTATCCTTATTTGGCTGCGGAAAAATAGCAGCTAAGTGAGAAGCCCTCATACTATCTAACACGCTATTTTTCCTCAGTTGACTCAACAACTGGAGAGTTATTATGCGTCACTCAGTATATTTAAAATTAGCAACAGTCCTTATCCGTGCCGATCTTCGTCGTGAAGAGCGGGAATGGCAGCGAAAAGTACGTCGTAGTTCACTAGACCTACCTTGGCACAACACTCATTTGCTAAGAGATATTGGCCTTGAAGCCGATGGTCGTCCAATTGGTTTCTCTGAGCCTGAAGTTGTCACCATTGAACGTCGCGTTCGTCATCTTCGTCGTGTTCTTAGCGCGCGAATACCGACGTAATCTTTCGGGGTTGATCGCACCTTTCAACCCCCTAAATCATTGACGGTGATAGTTAGGTGTCAAAAGTGAGCGCTTTTGAACTAGAACTGGACAAAAAAGAGAAGCATTGGCTTCTCTTTTTTGTTTTTTTAATCGAGAAAAATCAACGTGCCCTAGTAAAGAAATAGAGTTCTACTAAGCTATAGAGAGCAAGGGAGGCCGGTTATGCAAAAGCATCAGTTAGACATGTGGTTACATGGAGAGCACAAAGACTCTTATCAAACACCCAAAGTGTACGTTATTGGCTGTTCTGATATTTCAGAATATCTATTGGCGGTGGAGTACAAACATAAGCTAGAACCGGTAAAGCAAGACGGCGAGCCGCTTCACTTTGGATCCTTGGATCAAGTGAAAGAGGAGTTACTCCGGCTCGGCTTTGAAAAGGCGTATCTTCGCTTACACAACGCCTATGATGAGTTTGGTAATGAGCCAAGCCAAAGCTACTGTGATATTGAACTGGCGCTCAAACCTCATTAAGAGGCGTTGGTAGCGAGATATTGATTCTAATTCCAGACTGTTTTTTAACGCACTGATAGTTTTGGCTATCGAGGCTCCATTAAACGATCTATGCGTAATGTGTTGTCAGTAATTTATGGGTGAATTGAGTTCGCAGATAGAAACCACGTGGTTTAGTTTTGATAGGTTTTCCGCTTGCACCGTAAGCTTCCGTTAACACACGACTGTTAGCAGCCTTCGGACGTAAATGCAGTGCTTCACCGTGTCTTGCTGTTATCTGTTCAACATTGCCTAAAACGATCAACTCCATCAGTTCTTCCCAATCTCGCTTCAAGAGTTCGTCTTCAGCTTGGCTAGGTGTCCAGAGTAATGGGGAGCCAACATGCCTTTCTGCCAGCGGAATCTCTCTTTCTCCCTCAACAGGGATCCACAACACTTTAGACAGTTTGTTTCGAACGTGACTGGTTTCCCAAGTTATGCCTTGCACGCCCATCAATGGAGCGACACAAACAAAGGTGGTTTCGAGTGGCTTGCCAGAGTAGCTAATCGGAATGCTTTTTAGCTCGATACCGAGCTTGGCAAAATCTTGTTCTGGCTTACTGCCTGCAGGTGCACCCAAGTGCCATTCCAATAGCTGCCCAACCCAGCCTTTATCACGCTTAAGGTCGTTTGGCATCACCATCTCAGCTTCGTCAGCGAGCTCTTTAAAGGTCATTCCGGCGATGGCATACGCGCGCTCTAACAGCTCTTGTTGTGTTTGTGGTTCTGGTTTCATAATAAAAGGCATGATCAAAAAAATGATTTTATCAGAAGTTATCACCAAATGACGACTGGTTAAGAAATGATCTCCTTGCGAGAAAAGGGATCAAACTCAGGGTTATCCACAGGACATAAAGGTAATTAATTGAAATATTAATTTAGTGGATAAATAAACAGGGGTTTATGGTGGATAAAATGCTTGCCAAATGGGGTTCAAAATGAATCTTTCACTTAGTAGTGTGGATAAACATCGGAGTGATTGATCTTTAACCATGTCAGATTTCTGAAAGATCTTTTACATTTCTAATGTTTTTTAAAACTAGAATGTTATTTTAATTTACTGATTTATATAATAATAAAATTATTTTGACTGATTTGTTGTTTTTGGTGTTGATGAATCTATGGATTAAAAAAAACGATTGCGGGTAATTCTTCACATAGTTATTCACAGAAAAGGTGAATAAATGTGGTCTATGTCTCACTATTGTGTGGGTAACTAGAATTTGAGCAAAACTTATCCATATTCCTAGTTATTATTCATAAATATAGCGCTTATCACGTCACTAAGTTTGCTCCGATTGGGGATATGTGGAAAAATCAGAGTAATTAAAAATTTAGATAGAGGTTGGCCAGTGATAGATGGCGATGGTTACCGATTAAATGTTGGTATTGTAATCTGTAACAACCATGGTCAGGTCTTCTGGGCTAAACGATACGGGCAACATTCATGGCAATTCCCTCAAGGGGGAATAGATGAAGGTGAGACTCCGGAACAGGCAATGTACCGCGAGTTGTATGAAGAGGTTGGCCTTACTAAAAAGGATGTAAAGATCGTCGCGACAAGTCGTCATTGGTTACGCTACAAGCTACCCAAACGACTGGTTCGGTGGGATTCTAAACCTGTCTGTATTGGACAAAAACAGAAGTGGTTCCTTTTGCGCTTAGATTGCGATGAATCGCATATCAATATGCAGCGTGGAAGTACACCTGAGTTTGATGGTTGGCGTTGGGTGAGTTACTGGTACCCAGTTCGACAAGTTGTTTCTTTCAAGCGAGATGTTTACCGTCGAGCGATGAAAGAGTTCGCATCTTTAGCAATGCCGTTTAAAGAGCGAAAAATAAAAGGAAAGCGCAAATTGCGTAGAGGTTAAGCATGCTCAGTCAACTAAGGGAAATAGTTGAACACGTATCAAGAGTTGAAGATGTGTCGACGGCTCTTGATATTTTGGTTAAAGAGACATGCAGTGCGATGCAGACGGAATGTTGCACCGTGTATTTGGCAAATAATGATATGCAGCGCCTTGAGTTGATGGCATCTCAAGGCCTGATCTTCAAAGGCAATAGCATTCACATTGGTTTTGACGAAGGTCTGGTTGGCCTTGTTAAAAGAAGTGCTGAACCTATCAACCTTGCACAAGCGTCTGCTCACCCTGCTTATAAGTTTTTTCCAGAGCTTGGAGAAAACGTCTATCACTCTTTTCTCGGTACTCCGATTATCCACCGCAAGCAAGTGCTCGGTGTATTGGTCATTCAACAGAAGACCCCACGTTTATTTAGTGAGATGGAAGAATCCTTCCTTGTCACGCTCTCTGCACAACTTGCCGTTATTGTGGCGCACGCCCAAACTCAAGGCCATTGGCTGTTAGAGCAACAGAAGCTACCGGCTACTAAAGGTATTGCAGCTTCATCGGGCGTGGCGATTGGTGACTTATGGTGGGACAACACTCAGCCTGAACTCACCGATGTTTATCCTGCTTCGACGCTCAATATAGAGAGAGAGCATGAGTTGTTGGCGGTAGCGGTTGAAAACGCCCTCAATGACTTTAAGCGCATGCGAAAGCGCTTAGATAGCGAAATCAATAAAGATGCGTTGGCGATCTTTGACCTGTTTACTCACTTACTCAACGATCCTATGCTGCGTAAGGATCTAAAAAGCCAAATCCAGAAAGGCGATAAAGCCGATTGGGCACTAAGACAGGTTGTAGAGAGTTATTCTAATCGCTTTGCTCGTATGTCGGACGTGTATCTTCGTGAGAGAGCACAAGACATCCGAGAGCTCGGACAAAGGCTGCTCTATTTCCTCCACAACTCTGAACATGAACTTCGCACGTTAGATAAGCCGATTATCCTAGTGGTTCGTGAGTTAACCGCTTCGGTATTAGCGTCTATTCCCAAAGAAAAGCTCTTAGCGGTGATTTCCTTGGAAGGGGCGGCGAACTCGCACGCAGCGATTTTATCTCGAGCGCTTGGCATACCTTCCGTCATGGGGGTAAACCTCAACCTAGCTCAAGCTAATGGCAAGCGAGCGATTGTTGATGGGTATAGCGGTGAGATCTTTATTGAGCCGACTAAAAGCCTGCTCAAAGAGTATCGAGGGCTGATTCTAGAAGAGAGTGAGCTCTCCTCTATGGTCAATCGCGAGCTGTACCTACCGGCAAAAACGCAAGACAACAAGCAAGTCGAGATTCTGCTTAATGCGGGTTTAAGTGCAGACACTAACATCGCTATCAACCAAGGCGTTGATGGCGTAGGGCTGTATCGAACTGAAATTTCTTTCTTGTTGCAGCAAAGATTCCCGTCAGAGGATGAACAATTCAAGCAGTATCGTTCTGTACTGGCAAGCTACCCAGAGAAACAAGTGGTGATGCGTACACTCGATATCGGTGGTGATAAGGCCTTACCGTATTTTCCTATCGAAGAGGACAATCCATTCCTTGGTTGGCGTGGTATTCGGTTTACGCTCGATCATCCTGACATCTTTATTATTCAGTTACGTGCCATGCTACGTGCGAGCTGTGAAAGCCATAACTTGAGTATTTTGCTGCCGATGATCTCTGGTGCACAGGAGTTGGATGACGCGCTACAGTTGATTGAACAAGCGTATGATGAAGTGCATGAGCTTGATAACCGAGTGCGTATGCCTCGCGTTGGTATCATGATTGAAGTGCCATCCATGCTGTACATACTGCCGCTGATTGCGCATAAGGTCGACTTTGTTTCAGTCGGTACCAACGACTTAACCCAATATTTATTAGCGGTTGATCGGAACAATTCACGAGTATCCGATGTCTATGAATCAATGCACCCTGCGGTGATCATGGTATTAAAACAAATTCATGATACTTGTAAGCAATATCAATTACCTGTTTGTATTTGTGGCGAGTTAGCCGGTGACCCGATGGGCGCGCTGCTATTGATTGGATTGGGGTATGAGACGTTAAGTATGAATACCTCGAATGTCGCAAGAACCAAATATTTGATTCGTCAATCGAACTTGGCTGAATTACAGGATTTGGCAAATAAGGCACTTTCAAAACCGTATGGTAGTGACATCTATAGTATGATGCTGAACTATTTCGAAGAGCGTGAATTTACAGGCTTCATTCGAGCAGGTAAAAAATAGGATTTAACGTGTCATATGAACTGATAGGCTTGTTAGCGGGCCTTGGTGCTATTGTTGGTGTTTTAGCAGGCTTGCTAGGCATTGGTGGTGGTTTGCTGGTTGTTCCTGCCTTACTGTTTTTGCTTCCTAAAGCGGGTATCCCCCAAGAGTTTGCGATGCAAATGGCATTGGCTACTTCGCTATCAACCATCATCGTTACGTCGGGATCGTCTGCGATTAACCATCTAAAGTTGGGTAACGTAGAGATGTTTGTCGTTAAATGGTTGATGCCAGGTGTGGTGATAGGTGGCTTCCTCGGCTCTTTCGTGGCCGATGTAATTCCAGCTCAATACTTACCAAAAGTCTTTGGTGTGATTGTTTTGGTGTTGGCGTTGCAAATGCTATTGTCGATTCGCTCCAAGAGCCAAAAATCGATGCCGGGTTCAGCTAAAACCGTGTTGTGTGGCGGCGGGATTGGTTTGGTATCAAGCTTAGCGGGCATTGGCGGTGGGTCTTTATCGGTACCTTTCCTTAACCATCACGGTGTGGAAATGCGTAAAGCCGTCGGCTCATCTTCGGTATGCGGTTGTGTTATCGCGATTTCGGGAATGCTAGGTTTCATTTGGCATGGATCTTCTGTCGATGATCTTCCTGCGTATAGCTTGGGTTATGTTTATCTACCGGCTTTGATCGCGATATCTTGTACCTCAGTTTTGACCACTCGAGTGGGTGCGAAACTGGCCACTCAATTGCCAACCCCTGTGCTGAAGAAATTCTTTGCGGTATTTTTAATGTTTATAGCAGCCACAATGCTGCTGTAGTGTCTTTTCTGTTAGTCATTGAGCTAACCGTTAATCAATTTAGATAGAGAGCCAAGTATGTCTCAGGGTTTTATCGAATTCCCAAATATCGATCCTGTTCTTATTGAACTAGGACCAATCTCAGTTCGTTGGTACGGCCTAATGTACCTTGTCGGTTTTATGTTTGCTCTTTGGTTAGCAAATCGCCGAGCTGATCAACCGGGTAGTGGTTGGACTCGAGAGCAAGTATCAGACTTACTGTTTGCTGGCTTTCTAGGTGTGGTGTTGGGTGGTCGTATTGGCTACGTACTTTTCTACAACTTTGACCTTTTCCTAGCAGACCCACTGTACCTATTTAAGGTATGGACTGGCGGTATGTCTTTCCACGGTGGCTTGCTGGGTGTTATCACCGCAATGTTCTGGTATGCGAAAAAGAATGGTCGCACCTTCTTTGGCGTGGCAGACATGATTGCACCACTCGTCCCATTTGGTTTAGGTATGGGCCGTCTAGGTAACTTCATGAACAGCGAGCTTTGGGGCCGTGTGACTGATGTGCCATGGGCGATTGTGTTCCCTAACGGTGGTCCACTTCCTCGTCACCCATCTCAACTTTACGAGATGGCGCTTGAAGGTATCGTGCTGTTCTTCATCTTGAACTGGTTTATCAAAAAGCCGCGTCCTCTTGGTTCTGTATCAGGGTTATTCCTAGCTGGATATGGTACATTCCGCTTCTTAGTAGAATACGTACGTGAACCTGATGCTCACCTAGGTTTGTTCGGTGGATTTATCTCTATGGGACAAATTTTGTCACTGCCAATGGTTATCATCGGTGTGCTGATGATGGTGTGGGCATACAAGCGTGGTCACTACAAAGACGAATTACCACAACAAACGAAGTAAGGAATTGGTGTGAAACAGTATTTAGATCTCTGTCAGCGTATCGTTGATGACGGTACTTGGATTGAAAATGAACGCACGGGCAAGCGTTGCCTAACCGTGATCAATGCTGACCTTGAATATGATGTTGGTAATAACCAATTCCCACTGGTAACAACGCGTAAGAGTTTTTGGAAAGCCGCAGTTGCTGAGCTGCTTGGCTATATCCGTGGTTACGACAATGCTGAAGATTTTCGTAAGCTAGGGACTAAAACTTGGGATGCGAATTCTAACCTGAATGAAGCATGGCTGAATAACCCTTACCGCAAGGGTGAAGATGACATGGGCCGTGTTTATGGCGTTCAAGGACGTGCATGGGCAAAACCTGACGGCGGTCATATCGACCAACTGAAGAAGATTGTTGATGATCTAACTAACGGTATTGATGACCGCGGCGAGATCTTAAACTTCTACAACCCAGGTGAGTTCCACATGGGATGTTTGCGTCCGTGTATGTACAGCCATCACTTCTCACTACTTGGTGATACTCTGTACCTAAACAGCACTCAGCGCTCTTGCGATGTACCCCTAGGCCTGAACTTCAACATGGTTCAAGTGTATGTCTTCCTAGCTATCATGGCGCAAATCACGGGTAAGAAAGCTGGCGTGGCTTACCATAAGCTAGTAAATGCTCATATTTACGAAGATCAACTTGCACCTATGCGTGATATCCAGTTAAAGCGTGAGCCGTTAGCTGGCCCAACATTCCATATCAATCCTCAGATTAAGTCTCTAGAAGATTTGGAAACATGGGTAACGATGGATGACTTCTGGGTTGAAGGTTACGAATGCCACGAAGCGATTAAGTACCCATTCTCGGTTTAATCTCACTCGCTTTGTTTGATTGAAAGGCTGCCTCTGTGCAGCCTTTTTTGTATCTAAGTTACAGTGACGAGTAATCGAGATTCGAAGAGCAGAGAAATCATATGCTGTGTGATGCTTTATGTTACTCGTATACTCTCAACGCGCATTGGCTCTTTCTCTTCGATACTCGCTTACACGCATCTCGAATCTTTTTTCGATTCATCATTCCCTAGACTGACGAAGGAAGGAGTTGGGAGTCTCTTTCGTGGTGTGTTTGTGGGATTCCCTATCACGCTCGTTCCTCGCTGTAGGGAATGACGGAAATATATAGATGCGGGTAAACGAGATGCGGGATACGAAGAGCTAGAACGGACTTCTTTGGTGAGTAATGCTTACCTTACCGATTTACTCTTATATCGTATCAGTTTCAGCTCTTGTCACAAGCTTACTCATATCTCGAATTTGATTTTAGCTATTCGTTACTCGTTTACCCGAATCCCGTATCTGCTCTTAAAAAGAAAAAGCCCGCAACCTAGGAGGTAGCGGGCTTTGCTATAAGCGATGTTTATTTTGCTATTAAGCGGTAAGAGCTAACACGCTACCAGGCAGTACAAGGAATACCGCAACAAGGTAACCAGCCACTACAGCTTTGTTCTTCACAGCCATGTCTGAAATCATGTCTGCCGCTTTAACTGGAAGTTCACGTAGGAACGGGATACCGAAGATGAATACCGTTGACATGATGTTGAACACCAAGTGTACTAGAGCAATTTGTAGTGCGAATACTGCGAACTCACCAGACACTGCTGTAGCTGCAAGTAGAGCCGTAATACATGTACCGATGTTTGCACCCAGAGTGAATGGGTAAACGTCACGTACTTTAAGAACACCTGAACCTACTAGTGGAACCATCAAGCTTGTTGTCGTAGAAGAAGACTGAACAAGGATAGTCACGATAGAGCCAGAAGCGATACCGTGGATTGGACCACGACCGATTGCGTTCTTTAGAATCTCACGAGCACGACCAACCATTAGGCTCTTCATCAGCTTACCCATTACAGTAATAGCTACGAAGATAGTTGCGATACCTAGAGCGATAAGCATGATGCCGCCAACAGTGTCGCCAAACGTTGATAGTGGTTCTTTAATCGCACTTACAACAGGCTTAGTGATTGGCTTGATGAAGTTAAGACCACCCATGCTCATATCACCTGTTGCTAGCATCGGTGATACTAACCAGTGAGAAATTTTCTCTAGAATTCCAAACGCCATCTCTAGTGGTAGGAAGATAGCAACGGCTAATAGGTTAAAGAAGTCGTGGATTGTCGCACTTGCGAATGCACGTTTGAACTCTTCTTTACAACGAACGTGACCAAGGCTAACTAGCGTATTGGTTACCGTAGTACCAATGTTAGCACCCATGATCATAGGAATTGCTAGCTCAACAGGTAAACCACCTGCCACAAGGCCAACGATAATTGAAGTAACTGTACTTGATGATTGAATAAGCGCTGTTGCTACTAAACCAATCATTAAGCCTGCAACTGGGTGTGAAGCAAATTCGAAAAGAACCTTTGCTTGCTCGCCTGTTGCCCATTTGAAGCCTGTACCAACCATTGAAACTGAAAGTAATAGTAGGTAAAGCATGAATGCCAAGTTAGCCCAGCGTAGCCAACGAGTAGTGCTCGAGATAGGCGCTGCTGCAGTAGTAGCTTGGTTCATAATGTTTTCTCCATTGGACCGTTTAAGTCTGTGTTTGGTCTGTTTGTTTAATCTGAGCGTGATGTTAGAGGGTAAATATTTCAGTAATATTACATTTTGGTTTAGGTGCGACTTTTTTGTGATGATTTACTCTTTAAATATTCCAATTGCTAATGTGGTTGTTTTAAGTTGTTGTTTTAAATTGTTTTTTAATGGAAATTCTATAGGTGATATAGATCTTAAAAGTTAGAAAAAAATTGAAAATAATCGATGAAATATTACATTATGAAATCAGACACTTCGAAAAAATAAGTGGTAAATCTATGTTTGGTTAGGTTTTTCCGAGTTTGTTGAGTGGCGGTGTCATATTTGATATAAAAGGGTATCTACTCTTTTATTACGGCACATCTATGTCGCATCTCAACTACAACCATCTGTATTACTTCTGGATGGTTTGCAAGCAAGGCTCTGTTACTAAAGCTGCAGAAGCCCTATTCCTAACACCACAAACGGTAACGGGGCAGATAAAAGCCTTAGAAGAACGCATGGATGGCAAGTTGACCAAGCGTAATGGCCGAAGTGTTGAGCCTACAGAGCTTGGGCAACTGGTCTTTAAATATGCCGATCGTATGTTTGGCCTGAGTTACGAGATGCTGGACATCGTGAATTACAGCCAGCACTCCAATATTCTGTTTGATGTTGGCGTCGCGGATGCGCTCTCTAAAAGACTCGTCAGTAAGATACTGATGTCGACCATCCCTCCAGATAACAGCATTCACTTGCGCTGTTTTGAATCGACCCATGAAATGCTACTTGAGCAACTCTCTCAACATAAGCTCGATATGATTTTGTCTGACTGTCCGGTGGACTCTAGTCAAAGCCCGGGCCTGTTCAGTAAAAAGCTGGGTGAGAGTGGAATGAGCTTTTTTAGTTCAGGTCAGGTTGAAGGGGTTAATTTCCCTGCTGTACTGGAGCAAAGAAAGCTTTTGATCCCTGGCAGCCGAACCTCAATGGGTCGTAAAGTGCTGCAATGGTTTGATAGACAAGGGATTAAGCCAGATATTTTAGGTGAGTTTGATGATGCCGCATTGATGAAGGCTTTTGCTCGTTACCATCATGACGTAATATTTTTAGCACCGACGCTTTATATGTCTGAAGTGGAAGACGACACGTCACTGCAACTATTAGGCGGTATTGAAGAGTTAAAAGAGGAGTACTACGTCATATTTGCTGAGAGGATGATCCAACATCCAGCAGTAAAAAACGTATGTGACGCAGATTTTAGCAAATTGTTCGAGTGAGATAGTTTGTCAATGAATTGATATCGATTATCATAACTCCGCAATATGCCGGAAATACTGATAGCCCGTAGTTGGCGTAAAGGTTGTAGGGAGCCAAACTATGAACTTAAAAGAGATGGAGAAGAACTCAGCACAAGCTGTGATTCTACTCAAAGCCATGGCTAACGAGCGTCGCTTACAGATTTTGTGCCTATTACATGGCACTGAACTGTCGGTTGGGGAGTTGTGTGGCAAGTTGGAACTGAGTCAGTCTGCTTTATCTCAACATCTTGCTTGGTTGAGAAGAGATGGTTTGGTCGAAACTCGCAAAGAAGCTCAAACTGTGTATTACACATTGAGTAGTGAAGAAGTAAAAGCGATGATTAACCTACTGCATGGTATTTACTGCAAGTAGCTTATTGCTGGTGGGAGGGGGATTTCTTATCAGCGATAGAATGACACAAGGAAGTGTTAGCATTTCACATTGAACGTTAGTGTTTACCTATCTATCTACGTACCAATTTGCTTCTCTATTTATTTTTCTTATTGTTTGTTTTATCTATCTGCTTAAATTGTTTATCGGTCAGAAAAACGGCTGTTAGCACGTAAAATAAAAGCGTTACTCAAAATTTAGATATAAAAAAACCGGCCTAGGCCGGTTTTTTTCGTTTTGCGTTGTAATCAAATTTCTATTAAAGAGCTTTGATTGCAGCAGCGAAACGAGACTTATGACGTGCAGCTTTATTCTTATGAATAAGGCCTTTAGTCGCCATACGGTCAAGAAGTGGTGTAACTTCTACAAGAGCAGCAGTTGCAGCTTCTTTATCACCAGCTGCGATAGCTGCGATAGTCTTTTTCATGTAAGTGCGCATCATAGAACGACGGCTAGCATTGTGCTGGCGACGTTTCTCAGCTTGGATAGCGCGCTTCTTAGCAGATTTACTGTTTGCCAAGGGTCTAACTCCCAAAAACTTAGTTCGGTGACAATTTAAGGGCGAGGACTATCCCTCATTAGCGCTTAATTGTCAAATGATTTGTGCAAAAACCAATCGTAGCCAAACAAACTTTGGTATGGAAAGGTCATCGCGGTTAAGATGGCGGGGATTCTAACAGCATTTTTAGACCAATGCTAATAAATATGCTTCTTAGGACAGGATAGTATTTATCCTCGCTTGAAAGTAATCAACCAGTGTCAGAGGTTTCTGTGAGTAAACGACTATTAAAGTCAGGCCTGATTGTCAGCGCAATGACTTTTGTTTCCCGTGTATTGGGGCTAGTACGTGATGTAGTAGTAGCAAATTTGATGGGGGCAGGAGCGAGTGCCGACGTATTTTTCTTCGCTAATAAAATTCCTAATTTCTTACGTCGACTTTTTGCAGAAGGTGCGTTTTCTCAAGCGTTTGTTCCTGTATTAACGGAATATCACGCCGCAGGTGATAAAGATAAGACACGAGATTTAATTGCTAAGGTGTCGGGGACGCTCGGGGTTTTAGTTTCTATTGTCACCGTCATCGGGGTATTGGGCTCTGGCGTGATCACCGCGATGTTTGGTGCGGGTTGGTTTATCGACTGGCTAAATGATGGCCCATCAGCACCCAAATTTGAGCTAGCGAGCTTTATGCTCAAGATTACCTTTCCTTATTTATGGTTTATCACCTTCGTCGCTTTATCTGGTGCCATTCTTAATACATTAGGTAAATTTGCGGTCTCTTCTTTTACTCCTGTGTTCTTGAACGTGATGATCATAGGCGCTGCATGGTTTATCTCACCTAATTTAGAACAACCAGAAATTGGTTTGGCTATTGGTGTGTTTCTTGGTGGCTTAGTCCAATTCCTTTTCCAAATGCCTTTCTTGATCAAAGCGGGTGTGTTGGTTAAGCCGAAGTGGGGATGGAGAGACCCGGGTGTGGTTAAGATCCGCACATTAATGATCCCTGCTCTGTTCGGTGTATCGGTCAGCCAAATCAACTTATTGTTTGATACCTTTATTGCCAGCTTCCTCGCAACAGGCTCTATCAGTTGGTTGTACTACTCAGACCGACTGCTTGAATTTCCTCTCGGTTTATTCGGTATCGCGATTGCGACTGTGATTCTTCCTGCTTTGTCTCGTAAACACGTAGATGCTCAAGGGGAAGGGTTCGCGCATACCATGGATTGGGGCGTGCGCATGGTGTTGCTGCTTGGTATTCCTGCGATGTTAGGTCTTATCGTTTTAGCTAAACCCATGTTGATGGTGCTATTTATGCGTGGTGAGTTCTCTCCACACGATGTACAGCAAGCATCGATGTCATTGGTAGCTTACGCATCAGGCTTGCTTAATTTCATGCTGATTAAAGTTTTAGCTCCGGGCTATTACTCTCGCCAAGATACCAAAACACCGGTTAAGTACGGCATTATCGCTATGGTGACCAATATGGTGTTTAACGCGATCTTTGCTTATTTTTATGGCTATGTGGGTTTGGCGATTGCGACGGCACTGTCTGCCTTTGTGAATATGGCCTTGTTATATCGAGGATTGCACCTTGCGGGTGTGTATCAATTAACTAAGACAACCTTGTTGTTCAGTGCCAAATTAATTATCTCAGGTGTGGTGATGGTAGCGGCTATTTTATGGCAGCTGGATAATATGCAACATTGGCTTGAATGGAGCTTTAGCCAGAGAGCGCTGACATTAACTGGCTTGATTGGACTTGGTGGCTTTGTTTATATTGTTTCGGTACTGATTTTAGGTATCCGAGTAAAACATTTAAAAGCAGCGACAGATTAATACTGATTAGTATATAATCCGTCGGTTTCACACAATAAATGATGCAAATAACAGGTTTTAGCTGATCATAATGGAACTGATCCGAGGTATACACAATATTAAAGCGCAGCATCATGGCTGTGTATTAACCATAGGTAACTTCGATGGTGTTCATTTAGGACATCAAGAGGTTTTGAGTCAGGTTTCTAAACAAGCTGCAGCATTAGGGCTACCTTCTGTTGTTATGACGTTTGAACCGCAGCCTATGGAGCTGTTTGCCCGAGATAGAGCGCCAGCACGTTTAACTCGTTTACGAGACAAATACGTGCAACTGAGTAAGCTAGATATCAGTCGCTTATTGTGTGTTAATTTTAATCAGTATTTTGCAAGTTTATCCGCGGAAGCATTCATTAAGGATCTTTTGGTTGATAAGCTTGGTGTGAAGTTCTTGGTGGTTGGTGACGATTTTTGCTTTGGTAAAGGTCGTACCGGTAATTTCGCTATGCTCAAAGAGGCGGGCGAGAAGTACGGTTTTGAGGTGGTCAGCACCCAAAGCTATTGCTTAAACCAATTACGAGTAAGCAGTACTGAGATACGAAATGCATTAGCGGTCGATGACTTGGCTGCAAGTGCTACCATGTTAGGACGTGATTACAGTATTAGTGGTCGAGTGTCCCATGGTCGAAAACTAGGGAGAACTATCGGTTTCCCTACCGCTAATATTCCATTAAAGCGTTGTGTTTCTCCTGTATCGGGAGTGTATGTTGTTGAAGCTTTGGATATCGACGGTGTTCCTGTCGGTGGCGTTGCTAATATTGGACAACGACCAACAGTTAATGGGGTAAGGCAGCAATTGGAAGTGCATTTTTTTGACTTTAAAGCCAATTTATATGGTAAACAGTTAGAAGTACGACTTTTGCACAAACTGCGCGACGAGATAAAATTTGAATCGTTCGACGCACTAAAGAATCAAATAGAATTGGATGCTGAAGCCGCAAGGGTGTGGCTGCTTCAGCTAAAGAATTAATCGGATGATTCCACCGATTAACATAATGTCTAACTTCGCCCAATATAACGGAATTAAGAATCGATGAGTGATTATAAAGATACCCTGAACTTACCAGAAACAGGGTTCCCAATGCGCGGCAATCTGGCAAATTGTGAGCCAGAAATGCTGAAGCGTTGGTACAAAGAAGATCTTTACGGCGAAATCCGTAAGGCAAAGAAAGGTAAAAAATCTTTCGTACTGCATGATGGCCCTCCATACGCGAACGGCGATATTCACATTGGCCACGCGCTGAATAAGATTCTTAAAGACATTATTATCAAATCTAAGACCCTTTCTGGTTTTGATGCACCGTACATCCCTGGTTGGGACTGTCACGGTCTTCCAATCGAGCTAATGGTTGAGAAGAAGAAAGGTAAGCCTGGTCAGAAGATTTCGGCGGCTGAATTCCGCGAAGAGTGTCGAAAGTACGCTGCGGGTCAAGTTGAAGGTCAGAAAGAGAGCTTCAAACGTCTTGGCATCATGGGCGAGTGGGACAAACCTTATCGCACTATGGATTTTGGCACAGAAGCGAACATCATTCGTTCTCTTGGCAAAATTGCAGACAAAGGTCACCTTCTTAAAGGTTTCAAACCCGTTCACTGGTGTACTGATTGTGGTTCTGCTCTGGCTGAAGCTGAAGTTGAATACAAAGATAAAGTTTCTCCATCTATCGATGTGAAATTTACAGCAGCTGACGAAGCGGCGCTTCTAGAGAAATTTACTCTAGCTGAAGGTCATGCGGGTCAAGGCGAAATTTCTATCGTTATCTGGACAACAACACCATGGACTCTGCCTGCTAACCGCGCAGTATGTCTACGTGATGATCTTGAATACGTGCTTATCCAAGTTGAAGCGAATGGCGACCAGCCTGCTCAACGTATCGTTGTTGCTTCTGAACTAGCAAAAGACGTAATGGATCGTGCAGGTATCGAGCACTTCCACAACCTTGGTTTTGCTACAGGTGCTGATCTTGAGCTTTCTCAGTTCAACCACCCGTTCTACGACTTTACTGTTCCTGCAGTTCTTGGCGATCACGTAACAACAGATTCAGGTACTGGTGTGGTTCACACTGCGCCTGGTCACGGTCAAGAAGATTTCGTGGTTGGTAAAAAGTACAACCTAGAAATCGCTAACCCAGTTGGTTCTAACGGCGTTTACCTGCCAGATACAGAGCTATTTGCTGGTCAGCACGTATTCAAAGCGAACGACTCTGTTTTAGAAGTTCTAAAAGAGAAAGGTGCACTTCTGCATCACCACGCTTACGAGCACAGCTACCCACACTGTTGGAGACACAAAACTCCAATCATCTTCCGCGCAACACCACAATGGTTCATCTCTATGGATCAAGCTGGCCTACGTGCTAAAGCACTAGAGTCAATCAAGAGTGTTGAGTGGTTGCCTGAATGGGGTCAAAGCCGTATCGAAGGCATGGTTGAAGGTCGTCCTGAGTGGTGTATCTCTCGTCAACGTACTTGGGGTGTGCCAATTGCTTTGTTTGTTCATAAAGAAACAGCAGAACTTCACCCAGAAAGCCCAGCGCTTATTGAAAAAGTTGCGAAGCTAGTTGAAGAGAAAGGCATTCAAGCTTGGTGGGATGTAGACGCTGCTGAACTTATGGGCGCAGAAGACGCTGATAAGTACGAAAAAGTAATGGATACGTTAGACGTATGGTTCGACTCAGGTGTTACGCACTTCTCTGTTGTTGATTCTCGTGAAGAGTACAACTTCCCGAACGAAGAGCGCACTCACAGTGCTGATCTTTACCTTGAAGGTTCAGACCAACACCGTGGTTGGTTCCAGTCTTCTCTAATTTCATCTATCGCGATGAAAGACGAAGCACCGTACAAGCAAGTACTAACGCACGGTTTCGTAGTGGATGGTAACGGCCGTAAGATGTCTAAATCTATCGGTAACGTTGTTGCTCCTAAAGACGTAACCAACAAGCTAGGTGCAGATATCCTGCGTCTATGGGTTGCTTCTACAGACTACACGGGTGAAGTTGCGGTTTCTGATGAAATCCTGAAGCGTTCAGCGGATGCTTACCGTCGTATTCGTAACACGGCTCGTTTCTTCCTAGCGAACTTGAACGGTTTCAACCCTGAAACTGACCTAGTTCCTGCTGAAGAGATGGTTGCACTTGATCGCTGGGCTGTTGGCCGTGCTCAAGCTGCACAAGAAGAGATTGTTAAAGCATACGGCGAGTACAACACTCACGGTGTGACTCAACGTCTAATGCAGTTCTGTTCTATCGAAATGGGTTCTTTCTACCTAGACGTAATCAAAGACCGTCAGTACACAGCGAAGCAGGGCAGCCATGCTCAACGTAGCTGTCAAACGGCGCTTTACTACATCGTAGAAGCTCTAGTTCGTTGGATGGCACCTATCATGTCGTTCACTGCAGATGAAATTTGGAACGAAATGCCAAGCTCTTTACCAACTGGAGAGCAGCGCGACACGTTCGTATTCACAGGTGAGTGGTTCGAAGGTCTATTTGGTCTTGCAGAAGGCGAAGAGCTAAGCAACGAATTCTGGACTGAAATCCAGTCTGTTCGTGGCGCAGTGAACAAGCTTCTTGAAGATGCTCGTAAAGAGAAAACGATCGGTGGTGCACTGCAAGCTGAAGTTACTCTATACGCTGACGATGCACTAGCGGCTAAAATCAACAAGCTAGAAGATGAGCTACGTTTCGTACTTATCACCTCTGCAGCTGTTGTTAAGCCACTGAGCGAGAAGTCTGATGCAGCACAAGCGACAGACGTTGCTGGTCTATTCGTTGAAGTTGCGGCTACTGAAGCTGAGAAGTGTGACCGTTGCTGGCACCACACTCCAGATGTAGGCACTATCGAAGGTCACGAGAAAGTTTGTGGTCGTTGTGTGTCGAACATCGACGGTGAAGGCGAAGTGCGTAAGTTCGCATAACGACTCAGAGAAAGACTGAACTTTTTGTAAAAATCATAGCCCCAGTATCAACTGGGGTTATTTTTAGTTATAGGAAATGTGTTTAACCAAGTTGGTAATCAAGGTCACGTAAGGTGACTAACAATGAATACCAACTTCGTAAATACTAGGAATAGAAATGAGTGAAGTTTCGTTAAAACAATCTGGTGTACGTTGGTTATGGCTGGCTCTATTGGTCTTCTTGGCTGATATCGGCATTAAACTCTTTGTCATGGACAATATGGGTTATGGTTGGGCAAACCGTATTGAGGTGCTGCCATTCTTTAACTTTTTGTACGTGCATAACTACGGTGCAGCGTTTAGCTTCTTGAGTGATCAAAGTGGTTGGCAGCGTTGGTTATTTACGGGTATCGCATTTGCGGTAACAGGTATGCTGACGTACTGGATGAGCAAACTACCAGCAACAGAGAAGTGGAATAACATTGCTTATGCGATCATCATTGGTGGTGCAGTAGGTAATGTGTTTGACCGAGTCGTACATGGCTTTGTTGTCGATTACTTAGACTTCTACTGGGGCACTTACCACTGGCCTGCATTTAACTTAGCGGATATGGGAATCTGTATCGGTGCTGCGATGATCATCTTAGATGGTTTCCGTAAGAAAGACGAAAGCAAATAGCTTGCTTCAAAGTCAGTCTATGACTCACAGAATAGAATAGCCCTAAGCGCTGTCGGTTGATTCCGACGGCGCTTTTTTTTATGCTTCAGTCAACAAGGAAGCAAAGCACAGCGCATCCTCAAATAATAAAGAAGTCTAAGGAAAGTAACGTGGCAGCAATTAAAAATGATTCAGCAGTAACTCTACATTTTACGATTAAAATGAAGGATGGTTCAGTTGCCGATAGTACGGAGAACATGGGCAAACCAGCGAAGTTCGTCATGGGTGATGGCAGCCTAAGTGAGAACTTTGAAGTGTGCTTACTTGGACTTGAAGCCGGCACTGAAAAGTCTATCGAACTGAAGGCGGAAGACGCGTTTGGTATGCCAAACCCAGATCATATTCACTATATGGATCGTGCTAAGTTTGTTGGCGACTCTGAAGTTGAAGTGGGCACTATCATGGCATTTTCAGGTCCTGACGGTATGGAAATTCCAGGTATTATTACTGAGATCGCAGGTGATTCAGTGACGGTTGATTTTAATCACCCACTCGCTGGTCAAGACGTTAGCTTTGACGTCAATATCTTAACGGTAGAATAACTCTCTTAACGTTAGAATAGCTGTCTTCACGCTAGAATAAGATAGCCTTACAGCTGTGATCTCACCCAGAGCTTCACTGTCTAGACGCTTCACTGTAGAATGCGAACCTCGCTGACGGCGAACTCTATAGAAGCAACCTTAGTACCGCGGTAAATGATGAGCAATGAAATGAAAATAATGTTAGCTAACCCTCGTGGCTTTTGTGCCGGTGTCGATCGTGCGATCAGCATCGTAGAGCGTGCACTCGAAATGTATCAGCCACCGATCTATGTTCGCCATGAAGTGGTACACAACCGCTTTGTTGTTGAGGGGCTCAAGCAGCGTGGTGCTATTTTTGTCGAAGAACTGAGTGAGGTGCCAGACGACAACATCGTGATCTTTTCGGCTCACGGTGTTTCTCAAGCGGTTCGTAAAGAAGCGAAAGAGCGTGAGTTAACGGTATTTGATGCGACGTGTCCTTTGGTGACTAAAGTTCATATGGAGGTTGCTCGTGCGAGCCGCAAACATATGGAAGTGGTACTGATTGGCCACGCAGGTCACCCTGAAGTGGAAGGCACTATGGGTCAGTACGCGAGCCAAACTGGTGGTATGTACTTGGTTGAAAGACCAGAGGACGTACAGAACCTCGTGGTGAATGATCCAAGTAACCTGCACTATGTTAGCCAAACTACGCTATCAGTAGATGAAACTGCAGATGTGATTGAAGAGCTACGTCGAGTGTTCCCTGAGATTCAAGGCCCACGTAAAGACGACATCTGTTACGCGACTCAAAACCGTCAAGACGCTGTGCGTGAGATGGCGAATGACGTTGATGTGGTGATAGTGGTTGGTTCTAAGAACTCATCGAATTCAACTCGTCTAAAAGAGCTAGCTGAGAAACTAGGCACACCAGGCTACCTAACTGACTGTCCTGAAGACATTCAAACCGAGTGGGTTGAAGGGAAAAAGAAAATCGGTGTAACAGCCGGTGCTTCTGCTCCTGAAGAGCTGGTAAACCAAATTCTAGATCGTATTCGTGAGCTAGGTGCGACTGACGTTGAAGAGATTCAAGGTCGTGAAGAGAACATGTTCTTTGAAGTACCAAAAGAGCTACAGATTAAGCAAGTCGACTAATCTCTATTGATTGGTGACAAGATCGATGCGTAACACTATCGATTTGCAAACACTATTGATTTGTAAACAGCAGGAAGCCAACGTTGATACGTTGGCTTTTTTGATCGTGCTTTGGAACAAGGCGTCTAATTCTAACGCGTTACTGGAGACCGAGTTGCTCTTTTAAAGTCTTTAAATAACGACGACTCACCGGGACTTCAAAGCCAGTCAGGGTAATGATCTCTGCTAATCCATTTTCTAGCAGTTTGATCTCTTGGATCGATTTTATGTTGATCAAATACTGTCGATGACAGCGGATCAAATCGGTCTTTTCTTCCAAGATCTTTAGTGTTAACTGTGAGGTTGCGGTTTGCGATGAGCTACGAACATGCACACCACTGATATCGGAATAGGCGCACTCTACCGTTTGGCTTGCCATGATCACAATGCGGTTATGACCAATACATGGGATTTGCTCTAAGTGACAGGGAGCAATCGCTGAGATGTTCTGTTCTGGTGCTTTCTGATTTTGTTTGATGACCTTATTCAGGCGACAAACGCTCTTGTTTAATCGACAAGGCTCGACTGGCTTAAGTAGGTAATCAAAAGCGTTATCTTCAAAGGCTTGAATCGCATATTGGTCGTAGGCGGTGACGAATACCACGTAGGGCATGGTATCTGGGTCAAGCATGCTTAACAGCTCAATCCCAGTAACCTGCGGCATTTGGATATCCAAATACACGACATCAGGCTTGAGTAGGTTGATCTGTTTCAGTCCTTCGATCGCGTTACTCGCTTGGCCTATGATTTCCACTTCTCCGGTTTCGGTCAGCAGCTCAATCAGCTCTTCGCGAGCAAAAAGCTCATCATCGATAACTAGTGCCTTTAACATCCTACAATCTTCATCTTGGTTCTATCCCTGCTTGGTTCACGCTTATCTTTTAAATGTCTGCTTCTAAATGTTTCAACTCGGAGCGATCCGTCTCCGAAAATACCATTATTTGAGTATAGGTATGATAAAGCTCATTCGAGTAAATTGCTGTGGTTGAGATTCTATTTTTAGTGCTGAATCTTGTCCAAAGAAATTAGTGAGTCGTTTATCAACAATTTCCATCCCTAATCCTACATGATCTTGAGATGGCTTCTGATAATTACCTGCATTGTCTTCAACGGTTAACTTGAACCCACCCTCGAAAGCCTCGCTAGAGATCTTTACTTTACCGCCTTCCAACATATTAGATATCCCATGTTTGATGGCGTTTTCTACCAGCGGTTGCAGGGTAAAGCTCGGCAATTGAGATTCATATAACTGCGGGTCGATATCCCATTCCACTTCTAGTCGATCGGTAAAGCGTGCTTTCTCTATGGTCAGGTAAGCGTTGACGTGTGCCAGTTCGTCTTTGAGCTTCACGGTGTTGATGTTCTGCTTTAGGTTGCTTCTAAAGAAGTGAGACAGGTGTTGAATCAACTCTCGAGCTTTATCTGGGTCACGACGTGTTACTGCGCTGATAGTATTAAGCGCATTGAACAAGAAGTGCGGGTTCACTTGAGCGTGCAGCAGTTTGATTTCTGCTTGTGTCAGTAGCGTTTGCTGCTGCTGGTAGTTGCTAAATAGGATCTGGCTCGATAATAGTTGAGCGATACCTTCACCCATCGACATATTGATAGTTGAGAATAGTTTCAGCTTTGGCTCATAGAGCTTGATGGTGCCGACCACTTCGTTACCCGCGCGCAATGGAATAATCAACGCAGAACCCAATTTACAATCCTGCGACAAGGAGCATTGGTATGGGTTCTCTTTGCCATCAAGGTAGATGATGTCGTTCTGTTCCATCGAAGTGAGCGTGCTTTGCGATGAAATCGGGGTGTTCGGAATATGGTGTTCATCACCAATACCAACGAACGCGAGGATTTTCTCTCGGTCGGTGATCGCTACCGCCCCTACGTTGGTCTCTTCATAAACGATACGTACGATTTTTTGTGCGTTATCGGAATTGAACCCACCATGCAAAATACCCACTGAACGCTCGGCGATGGTTAATGCGCGGCGTGAGAAAGTTGCCGAATACTTCTCGAAGATGGTTTTCCGATCTTGGATGATGCTCATGAACAGCGCCGCACCGACCGAGTTAGCAATGATCATTGGCGCGGCAATATCAGAAACCAGAGCATAGGACTGCTCGAATGGTTTCGCGACCGCTAACAGAATTAGCATCTGAATAATCTCTGCAAACAGGGTTACCGAGAAAACCACCAATGGATTAAACAGCTGGCTGGCTTTGTTCTTTCTCACTAGGTAAACGTGTAATAGGCCGCCAATCAAGCCTTCTGCTGTGGTTGAAATCGCGCAAGCTAGATCGGTGAATCCACCCAAAGAGTAACGATGGATACCGCCAGTAAAACCGACGGCAAAGCCAACGACAGGGCCGCCAAATAGACCACCCATTACCGCACCCATCGCACGAGTGTTGGCGATGGCGTCATTAATCTGCAGTCCAAAATAGGTGCCCATAATACAGAATAGGGAAAACAGAACGTAGCAGCTTATTTTATGACTTAAGCGTGAAGAGATGCTCAACAAAGGGAGAATCAATGGAGTTTTACTTAGCATGTAAGCAATCACTAAGTAGACACAGGTTTGTTGCAGCAGAGAGAGAATGAGTTCCATATTTTCACCTATTGAGACGCTGGTTAAGTGTAAAGCTCATTGCGTAGTAACGGTAGCTTTGCTTGTGTTTTCATTGGTTATATCGAGTTGCGATTGCTTGTCAGGCGGAGATACCAATATTGATGTACTAATGTTGATGTACCAATACTGAGATACAGTAAAGCCCATCACAGAGGACTAATGCCGATCGTTTAAGAAGACTTGAACGATCCTGCAGTTAGCAGATAATCCCC